>JAFTJQ010000056.1 GCA_017456285.1 Lentisphaeria bacterium | reverse complement strand
TGTTCTGCCGCCTTGCGATACCCTTTTGTCGCCTTGAGAAACCATTTTGCCGCGTCGGCATCATCTTTCGCTACGCCTCTGCCACTAGCATAGCAAAGGCCTAAACTTACTTGAGCATTTGTATTCCCCTGCTCCGCTGCCATGCGATACCACTTCACTGCTTCGGCATCATCTTTCGCTACGCCTATGCCTTTAGCATAGCAATATCCTAAACTTACTTGAGCATTTGCATTCCCTTGCTCCGCTGCCATGCAATACCACTTCACGGCTTCGGTTAAATCTTTCGTTACGCCTATGCCTTCAGCATAGCAATTTCCTAAATTTACTTGAGCAAGTACATCTCCCTGTTCTGCTGCCTTGCTAAACCCTTTTGTCGCCTTGTTCCACCATTTTGCCGCCTCGGTTAAATTTTTCGGTACGCCAGTACCACTTCTATAGCAATGTCCTAAAGCGCATTGAGCTTCTGCATTTCCTTGCTCTGCTGCCTTGCGATACCATTTTACCGCTTCGGAATCAGCTTTCGCTACGCCTATGCCAGTTGCATAGCAACCTCCTAAATCATATTGAGCTTCTGCATTTCCTTTAAGAGCAAGTTTCTCATAAATGCGAAAAGCTTTTTCATATTTTGCTTCTGATTTTAATTTATCGGCTTTTGCTAATTTCTCCTCATCAGAACCGCAGCCGCAGAATAACATTGACAATCCGAATAAAATTGTTGCAAATAAAATAATTCTTTTTTTCATAATAAAATACCTTTTTTGTTTTTTTGTTAATTTAATCTTGTTATAAAATTTATGTTCTAAAATTTCCCTTTATGTATTCATAAGCAAAAATTCCTTTCTTTGTAAATAATATTAATATCTATTGTTATTTATGATTGACTTTTCAGAATAAGCTTTTTTAGGGGAATAAAAAAAGGCACATTCCGAAGAAGTGCCCATCTCTACGCCTACCACAGCGTGCAACATCACACATAATCAGAACATGCCACATTTGATCAAAATGCGGAATGCACTGATTACAAACCTGATGTTGCAGACGTCTTTTTTGAAGTGGTAGTTCAGAGATGGACGATCACAATCAGTTAAATCTTTAATTTTATCTATAAATTTTTTGTTTTAGTTAGTTTGCAAATCCTTTCAATTTAGATTTTGATTTAATATAGTCTTAATTATTATAAATTGCAAACGCAAAAGTTAAAAAATAAAGAATTATTCGCGGAGGCATGGATTTATGGAGGCATAGAGTGTCCGTTGAAAGGTCGTGACTTCGTTGGTCGAAGTTATTGTTTTTTTGTGGGGAGTTGATTGCACTCCCCACACCCCAGCAACCAGTCATCAGACTGGACGATTATAATTTGAGTGGGTGCGATATGGCGGTTTGATGATTGCTTCAATGTGGCAAAATTTTCGAGTTGTCCTCCCGCTTTTTTGCGGAATGACACCTCAAATCTTTTGCCACGAGTTGCCACACAACGGGGGAGATTGCCACTTGTCACTAAATCGCTCCAAGCTACTCTCCCCCTTTGTATTCCCCCTCTTCCTTGCCGTTGGCAGGTCGTGAGGGCGGTGGTTGCTGTGATGATTATGGGAAGCCTATGATGCCTGGGAGACCTGGGAGCGAGAGTGCCTGACTTATCCGACCCGTCTAACCAAATGGGTTATCTCTGCCACCGCAACAAAATCAAATTGACGTCATGCAGAGCGGAACAAATGTCCTGCAAAGCATCCAGCATTCCAATCATTAGCGTTATTAAATGCTGATGATTCTTAATCCTGATTCGGATAGACTCCGATGACAAATTCGCCTTTCCAGACTCGGTCGGAATTTTTAGCAATTATATTGACAACACTATCGGTAATAACTTCTTCGTGAATTTTTGTCGCTTCCCGGATAATGGCAATTTGGGTATCTTCGCCCAAAACTTCCTTGATTAACTCCAAGGTTTTAGCAATCCTATAGGGCGATTCAAACATAAAAACCGTCCTTTTCTCGTTTTTCATCTCTTCAAAAAACTGCTGCTTACGCCCTGACTTGACCGGCACAAAACCCCAAAAACTGAATTGATCCACCGGCAATGCAGAAGCAGTTACCGAAAATGTTACCGCCGACACCCCCGGAATAACCTCAACCGTCAAACCCGCCTGCTTCGCCGCCCGTACCAGATAAAATCCCGGATCTGCTACACTCGGAGTGCCTGCATCAGAGACTAAAGCAATATTCTGCCCATTCTCTATCATCTGCAAAATCCCGTCGGTTTTGCCGTGTTCATTAAAGGCATGGTAACTTATAAGTTTACTGTGAATATCAAAATGCGTCAATAACTGACGGGTTCTGCGGGTATCTTCCGCGGCAATTACATCGACACTTTTCAGCGTTTCCAATGCTCGCAGGGTAATGTCCTGCAAGTTTCCGATCGGCGTTGTTACTAAATATAGCTTTCCAGACATTGACAAATCCTCTTTTTGGGTGTAAATTATATAACATACAGATAATTTACACCATTTTTGGCAAATAGCAAATTATGAATGAGAAAAATAATAATCAGAATACCGAAAATTCCGTGCGTCTGGTAAAATATATCAGCAGTACGGGAGTTGCTTCACGCCGCAAAGCAGGCGATTTAGTCGCCGCAGGCAGAATAAAGGTAAACGGGACCGTTTGCTCCGACATGTCACGACAAATTACTCCGTCGGATACCGTAATGCTGGATAATTCCGTCATCACCCCCGAAGAACGCAAACTCTGCATTATGCTGAATAAACCTGTCGGCTATGTTTGCACCAACGAGGACATCCATGCCGAATTAAAGGCAGTTGACCTGATTGATTTAAGCAAGCAATATCGCCTATTCTCCGCAGGACGGCTGGACAAAGACAGTGAGGGCTTAATACTTTTTTCCAATGACGGCGATTTGGTCAAAAAAATCACTCACCCATCCTTTGAAATATTGAAAAAATACGAAGTTACTACCGCCAAAAAATTGAATCAGGCGGATATTGACAAAATTATTTCCGGCACCATCATTGATGAACACGAGAGGTTAAAGGCGGAAAAAGTGGAAGTTTTATCCGAGAAAAACAGACTCTACTGCTTCACTCTCAATGAGGGCAAAAAACGGGAAATTCGCCGATTGGTAAAATATTTTCAGGGCAATAGAGTTATTAAACTCAAAAGAATATCCATCGGTTCTTTAACTCTCGGCAATCTCGCAGAGGGAAAATATCGGGAATTAACCGCAGATGAAATCGCTCTCGTCCTAAAAAATCAAAAAATCAATGATTTATAACTTGAATTAAAAAATCTTGACAGTATATTATGTATATTGATTTGTAATAATGAAAACAAAAAATTTGAGGTTTATTATGGATTTTGATAAAAATTTAATCAGCGAATTTGAAGGCTACTTCGGCAGAAAACCGTCAGTCATTTCCCGTGCACCGGGCCGTTTGGAAATTCTCGGCAACCACACCGACTACAATGAGGGCTTTGTTTTAAGTTGTGCAGTCAGTTGTGCCGTAACCGTCGTCATGGCGGAGAATGATTTGGATGTCTGCCGTCTGCGTGACCCGAAATATGACAAAGATGCCGTCTATACTTTTTCGCTTGACAATATCGACACCGCAATCCCCGGTGATTGGACTAACTATGTCAAAGGCGTAATCGTCGAGCTCCGCAAGCGTGGCAAAGATGTGAAAAACTTTGACGCCTTGCTCTACAATACTGTACCGATGTCCGCAGGCATGAGCAGTTCAGCGGCGTTGGAAGTCGGATTCTCATTTGCTTTCAAGGAACTTTTCGGACTTGAATTTACCAATGAAGAGTGGGCAAAAATCGGTCAGGGAGTTGAAAATAATTACATGGGACTTAAAACCGGTTTGCTTGACCAATTCAGTTCAATTTTCGGCAAAAAAAATGCCCTTATCCTCTCTGACTTCCGCACCGTCGAAGTTCTTCGCACCGTCGAAGTCCCGTCAGGTTACTCATTTGTCGTGGCAAACTCTATGGTCAAACACGACCTCGTCGATTCTGAATACAATGTTCGCCGTGAAGATTGCGAAAATGCCGCAAAAAAACTTAATCCAGTCTATGCAGGTGCAAAAACTCTTCGTGACATCACCCCTGCACAACTGGAGGAATCAAAGTCGCTCCTCTCTATTAATGAATACAAACGTGCCGCTCACGTCGTCGGAGAATGCGACCGAGTTAAGCAGGCTGTCAGTGCTTTGGATCAAGGCGATGTGGCAACTTTCGGCAAATTACTTTTTGAATCACACGAATCAAGTCGTGTCAACTTTGAAAACAGCACTGTTGAACTTGATTACTTGGTTGAACTGGCAAAATCGCTTGACGGCTGTTTAGGAGCAAGACTTTCAGGCGGCGGTTTCGGCGGAATTTCAATCCACTTAGTCGAAAATTCTAAAATCGCCGACTACACAAGCAAACTTGCCGCCGCATTCAAACTGCAAGTCGGTGTTGACCCGCAAATTATCGTTTGCGAAATCGGTCAAGGAGCAGAGGCTATTAAACTCTAAAATAATGTCGGCAAAATTGATATGGATATAATTCTAAAAAAGATGTGGGAATATGACACCATGCCCTATATTTTTTGGGCGGCGGTGGTCTTTTGGCTCGGCTGTTGCTTTGCCAGTTTCCTGAATGTCTGTATCTGGCGTATGCCTTTGGGCGAATCGGTGGTAAATGTCCCATCGCATTGCCCGAAGTGCAACCACCGAATCCGCTGGTTTGAAAATATCCCGCTATTCAGTTTTTTATGTCTAAAAGCAAAATGCAGTTCCTGCAAGCAGCCGATAAGCTGGCGATATTTTATCGTTGAACTTACAGGCGGACTTTTAACTCTGCTTGCCTACTTCAAAATTACTTGGGCAAGCGAGTATTTTTACATGATAATCCCCTACACTATTATCATTATGATTGCTCTATCAAGTGCCTTTATCGACTTTGAACACCGCATAATACCAAATCAATTAACCTACTTTGGAATTATCTGTGGAATAATTTTCTATACCGTAATCAATTTATTAGTTCAAAATCAATGGAAATATCTGATTTTTCACATTAGTTCAATTGTGCTTACGGCGATTTTTCTCTATCTATTTCACTATTTCGGGGAAAAACTTTTCAAGCAGGATGCTTTCGGCTTGGGCGACGTCAAATTTATGATTGCCATTGTGGCATTAAGCAATATCATCATTGGGGTTTATGCCCTCTTTATCGCCTCGCTTCTGGGAGTAATTGCAGGAGTAATAATCGCTCGCATGCAGAAAAAATCCATCCATAAAATGACTATTCCTTTCGGCCCGTTTTTAGCAATCGGAAGCATAATTGCCATGCTCATAATTTGATAACCCACAGCTAAATGCATAAAGTGTCCGCGGTAAGGTCATACTTCTATGCATACAATTGTAACTTATAATTTTATACAATATCTCCAATATGCAACAAAATAAAAACCGCTTTTTTGCGTTAAATAGGTATATCATTATAAATAACTTAAATCTTTAAGGGGGTTTTATGAAAAAATTTAGTAAATTTTTTATTCTTATTATCGTTATTATTGCAGTTATTTTGGCAATTTACAAGTTCTTTTTTAACTCTGCACAAGCCACGAAAAATATTGTTTTCACTACTGAAGTATTGCAAAAAGGCGATGTCATCCGTTCAATTTCCGCAACCGGAACTGTCGAACCTGAAGAATTAATTAACGTCGGAGCGCAGGTAAATGGCAGAATTATGTCTTTCGGTATCGATGCCGACGGCAAAACTGTCGATTACGGTTCACGGGTAAAAAAAGGTGCGGTACTTGCTTTAATTGATGATGTTACCTACAAATCTGACCTCAAAACCGCACAAGCTGCTAAAGCACAGGCAACTGCTTCAATCCTCTCTGCCGAAGCCTCTATTAAGGAGTGTGCCGCCAATGAAATTTTAGCTAAAAACAATTGGGCAAGAGCCGAAAAACTCTCTAAACAAAAAATCATGTCAGAAAGTGAAGCCGATTCTGCAAAAGCCGCCTACGAATCAGCAATCGCTCAAAGTGCAAAGGCGCGAGCTTCGCTTGAACAAGCCAAAGCATCTTTGCTTTCCGCCGAAGCGGCGCTCGTAAAAGCAGAACGAAACCTCGAATACTGCTCAATCGTCTCTCCAGTTGACGGAATTATCATTGACCGCCGAGTAAGTATCGGTCAGACTGTGGTTTCAAATCAAACGGCTTCGAGTATTTTCCTCGTAGCAAAGGACTTCAAAAAAATGCAAGTATGGGTTTCAGTTAATGAAGCCGACATCGGCGACATCAAACCGGGCATGGAAGTTCAGTTCACCTGCGACGCTTTTCCGAATGAGTTTTTCAAGGGCGTTGTACATCGGATTCGCATGAATGCGACCTTGTCCTCAAATGTTGTTACCTACATTGTTGAAGTAAATGCCGACAACGACAATTTGCGTTTGATTCCCTACTTAACCGCCAATGTCAAATTTATCCGAGATGCACGGAGAAATGTGCTGAATGTCTCCAATTCAATTTTGCGATTCCGCCCGGATGCAAATTTGATTGAGGGAGAAATCCCTCCGCACAAACTCCCCCGTGAAGCAATTTTGTATGTGGAAAAAAATCAAGGTAAACTTACTCCTGTCAAGGTCAAAGTCGGGCTTAATAATGGTTCAATCGCAGAAATAATCTCCGACGAAATCAAAGCAGGTGACAAAATTGTCGTCGGCATCTCCGAGGAGTTAAAAAATTCTTCTGCCTCTGCTTCAGAAAGTACCAAAAATCCGTTTCTCCCGACTCCGCCGAAACGCTCAAATAGCAAAAAAACACCTGCTAAATAAGCAAAAAATTGCAGGAGATTTTTATATGAATAATACAACAACAGAAACAACACCCTTAATCAAACTTGAAAATATCTCAAAAAGTTATTTTTTGGGGGAGTTTGATGTCCCGGTATTAAAAAATATTTCACTTACCATTGAAAAGGGTGAATATGTTGCCTTGATGGGGGCTTCAGGTTCGGGAAAAAGTACTTTAATGAATATTCTCGGTTGTTTAGACCGTCCGACTTCGGGCGATTACTACTTTGAGGGGCAGGAGTTAGGCAGGGCTTCAGGTGATGCAAGAGCATTAGTCCGCAATCGCAAAATCGGATTCGTCTTTCAGAATTTCAATCTTTTGCCACGCACTACGGCTTTGGATAATGTGATCATGCCTTTAGCCTACACTGCGGATAATCTCTCAACTGCCGAGTGCCGTCAACGGGGACTGAAGGCTCTTGAAGAAGTCGGGATTCTGGAGCGAGCAAAACACCACCCCGGACAACTTTCAGGCGGACAGCAGCAGCGTGTGGCAATTGCCAGAGCCTTGATCAACAATCCTCCCGTAATTTTCGCTGATGAACCGACAGGAAACTTGGATTCAAAAACCAGTATTGAGGTCATGGAGATGTTCAATAAATTAAATGCGGCAGGGATAACCGTCATACTCGTTACCCACTCGGATGAAATTGCTTCATTCGCCAAGCGGACAATCTGCATGAGCGACGGCGAAATCGTTCCCGGACTTTTTTCGCATAATCTGAAACAAAGCGAGGTCAAAAAATGAAAATTAAAACTACTTTGAAAATGTCAATCCTCTCGCTCGGCAGAAATCCCACCCGTACCATGCTCACTACCCTCGGTATCGTTATCGGTATCGGTGCAGTAATTACCATGATGGAGATTGGTAACGGCTCAAAAAATTCCATTCGTTCAACCATTGAAAAAATGGGGGCAAATTCAATTATGATTATGCCGGGCAGTATGCGCGCCCCGGGCACTCCCAGAACCGAAACCGGCAGTGCAGTAACTTTGAGTGCATCCGATGCCGAAGCAATCGGGAGAGAATGTCCGAGTGTCGGGGCTTATTCGCCTGTCGTCAGGAGCAGCGGCAAGCAGCTGATTTTCGGCAATTTAACTTGGATGCCGTCCTCGATGTACGGGGTCGCACCTGCTTATTTGGAGATAAGAAATTGGAAAATCGCCGAGGGCAGATGCTTTACCGACCGAGAAGTTGACAGCAATAGCAGAGTATGCGTAATCGGCACGACAATTGTGAAGGAACTTTTTAATAATTCCAGTCCGATTGGCAGTGAATTGCGTATCGGCGATGTCTCTTTTGAAGTTGTCGGTGTCCTGCAATCAAAAGGGGCAAATATGATCGGCATGGATGAAGACGATATTGTTATGACTCCGTGGACAACCATGCAGATGCGATTAACCGGCTTAAAAATGGGTAACGCCACCAATACTTCAAGCACGGTTTCAAGTTACCCGGGCGATAGATTTGTAGTTTCAGGGGTGGCACTCTATCCTGAACAAGATAGTTCCATGACCAGAGACAAACTTTTTTATTCACGATTCAGTCAGTTAAATCAAATTGTATTCTCCGCAGTTTCCACGGACAAGGTCGATCAAGCATTGCAGGAAGTCTCTGAATTACTCCGCCGCCGCCACCGTTTAGGAGTGGAGAAAGAGGATGATTTTTCAATTCGCAACTCGGCAGATTTTATGAATATGCTTAATAGCACCTCGACCTTGATGACCAATCTCCTGCTCGGAGTGGCTTTAATCTCTCTAATCGTCGGCGGTGTCGGCATTATGAATATCATGCTGGTATCGGTAACTGAAAGGACTCATGAAATCGGACTTCGCATGGCAGTCGGGGCGAGAAGCAGAGATATTCTCCTGCAATTTTTAATTGAATCAACCGTTCTGTGTCTGGCGGGAGGAATTTTAGGAATTATTCTCGGTCACGGAGCGTCAAAATTCATCGAATATGTCGCCAAATGGCCGATTGAATCAAGTCCGTCCGCAGTAATTGCAGCAGTGGCGGTTTCAGCTGGAGTTGGAATACTTTTCGGTTTCTATCCTGCATGGAAAGCCTCCAAACTTGACCCGATTGAGGCACTTCGTTACGAATAAAGTTCATAACTACCAAAAAAATACTGCCGCAATTTTATTTTCTTGCGACAGTATTTTATTTTTCAGATATTTTATCAATTACTTATTATCTTCCTTGCCTCGGAAAGTAGGAACTTTTTTAATCGTGGTAATCACCTGCTCCGCCGAGATAAGTTTGGTACACTCAAAGTGACGGTCAGTGCCTTTGTGGCGGGGACACCAGAGGAAGTCGAAGTGGTCAAAGTCAATTCTCATATCATTCCAGCAACTGTGGCAGGCGTGATAATTGATAACACGGTACGGAGTTTCAAATTCATTGGTCGGGTGGGTAAAACCTGAAATCATTACCACAGGGACTTTGCAACCCCAAGCAAGCCAACTTAATCCGCTTGATAAGCCGATGAAAAAGTCCGCATCTTTAATCAAATTAATTCGCTCCTGCAACGGTAAATTACCGGTAAAATCTTCTGCCCCGTAGGGGATGTAATTATAATTTAAACCGGTTCCGTAAACTTTGTCCTTGTCAATACAAAGCACCCGATAGCCATTATCTTTCAAAAACTGTACCACGCTGATCCAGCCATAAGGATTATTCCAATACTTTGCCTGACTTGAACTTTGTGCGGCAATACAGACATATTTTTCCTTGATCTGACGCTTCGCACTCAAATCAAATCTCGGCGGCTCATCCGCAGGGTCAACCCCGAGGATATAACCTGCTGTACGATGAAGCCCGATATAGCGGAAGTCAATCGGCTGATGATCGACATCGCCACGGAAAAACAATCCCATGTAATAACTGGCATAGGGTTTATAATTTTTGGTATCTTCAGGGCCGATAAAGGTAATATCAGGATACTGATTTTTGACAATTTCAGCGATATGCGGAGTCATCACGCAGATAACTTTGCAATTATGCTTTTTCTGAAAACGTTCAACATAACTGAACCAGCCGATACTATCACCCAAAGTTCCGACGGGAAGTTGAATCATCACTTCCTTGTTAGTTGCGTCATAATCGTGGGTAAAAATCGGTTCAGTTTCGCCCTTGCGATGAATAATCAAGCGGAATTTGATATAAAACTTTTTGACACTGGTTACAAACGCACCCGGCACAGTATCGTTGCTGTAAAGAATAATACCGGTATCAATATCGGTAAAAGTTACATGATACTCCTTGCCATTATGCGGGAAAAGGATTCTGATTCCGTCATTAAAGTCAAATTTAATTCCTTCGACAGCATCTAAAACCGGAATCGGAGAAATTTCACCGTAAATACTTTTCTGTTTCGGAGCATCTTTAGGCGGTGCAACTTTAGGTTGAACATTCTCAACCATCGGTGCAGAGGGGGCAATACTGATTGAGAAATCACTATTTGCCTTTACGGTATTTATGCTGATATCATTATTTGCCATAGATTTATCCCTTTAATTTACTCCCAATATTTATCCAGCCAAGTAGTCGCTTTCACATAGCGGAAGCCATATTTACCGCAATACCCTTTACGGGCCTGCTGCGGAGTAGGTTTGCCGTGGAAAACAATAATTTTAGCCTCGACGGGGTCATTCGGTTCTTTGAAAAAATTAATCGGGAAAGTCTGCAAGCAGTGACGCTTGAAACTCACACACCACTTTTTGTCCCAATATTTCAAAATACCCTTTCGGTGCATTTCATAAGAGAGAAAAGCCTGTTCGTTGCGGTAATCCTGACGAATTTCATTACCGAGTTTATAAAAATTCTCCAAAACTTCGGGGTGTTTACCGATTTCGAAGCGGAAAACCGATGAATTTCCGATAATATCACGGGGGAAATCCCAATCTTTACAAATCAAAAAATCGCCCTCAACGTCAAAAAATTCATCTAAATTCTGACGAATAACCACATCTAAATCCAAAAACAACGCAAGTCCTTGCAAATCAGCAAGTTCCTTATTGAAAAGCGACAATTTTCTCCACCCCATGTCGCCAATTGCGGGGTTATCGTGATACGGAGGAAGTTCTCTGGTCTCAATTCCGTCAATCAAACCATCCGTATTGTCAGTAAAACAGACAAATCTATGCGGGATTGTCAAGTTTTTTTCAACCATTTTGTAGAGTCGATTCACATATTCGGGACCGAACTTGGTTCCCCATTTCATACAAATAATATTTTTTTCCACAAAAACCTCCGAAATTTCTGTTTCAAACGAGTTAATAAATAGCCTTTTACCTAATATAACCGCCAATTTACAAATGTCAAACCGCTTACCTAAAAAAATTACATCTTTTAAAAAATATGGGATATCTGTGAATTTGTTCAAAGAAAATCCATTTTTCGCTTGACAAATCGACATTACCATAGTATTTTTATTACGCATTTGATTTTCCCTTTATTTTTTGTTGTAATTACTAAAAATAAAAGTCAGATGCACTTTTGTCAAACAACCCGTCCCATCACAAAATTTGGGACATTAACAAGGAGCGATATTTTGCAAAATTATGATGTTATCGTTATTGGCGGCGGAGCCGCCGGGGTCGCTGCCGCCATCCGTGCCGGACGGGACGGTGTCCGGTGCGCCCTTATCGAAAAAAACGGCATCCCCGGAGGAACGATCACGGCGTGCGGCGTTGCCGCTCCCGGTTTGTTTGCCGTGAATGGAAAACAAATTATTTCCGGCATCGGTTGGGAACTGGTCTGTAAAGCATTGGCAGAAACAGGCTCTCCGCCTCCCGATCTTTCCCGCTGGGATGAGGTTTTCTGGCGCAACCAAATCGACATAAATCCTGTTATTTTCAGTGCCGTATGCGATATGGAATTGCTGGCGGCAAACGTCGATATCCACTACCATACCATGTTGGGTGCTTTGAAGGATGAAGGGGATTGCTGGCGGGTTATTCTCTGCGGTAAAGAGGGGCTTTTTGAGGTGAAATCCTCTATTGTGATCGACTGTACCGGTGATGCCAATGCGACTTCTGTTGCCGGATACGACACCATTACACCTGATGTGTGTCAGCCCGGCACTTATTCTGTTTTTCTGGAAAATGTGGAAAATGCCGGAACTTCAGAAGAGTTTGAGGAGGCGTTTCAGAAAGAGTGTGCCGAAAACAGGCTTCAGCCCGCTGATGTCGGTTGGGCTTCCGGTTATTCCACGCTTTTTCTGGAACGGCGGGGTGTCAATGCCAATCACGTTTGCGGTATCAACGCCTATTCCAGCGCAAACAGAACGCAGGCGGAAATCGCCGGACGTGCTGCCGTTTTGCGGGCGTACCGTTTTTACAGAGGCCGCAAAGGTTTGGAAAATCTGAAGTTACACTCTGTCGCATTTGAGTGCGGTATCCGGGAAAGCCGTGTGATCCGCGGAGAATATGTCATTACCGATGAAGACTATGCTTCCGG
>JAFTJQ010000055.1 GCA_017456285.1 Lentisphaeria bacterium | reverse complement strand
TTGAAAAAGTTGTTGCCTTCGTCCATGAATATGGATAAAAAATTTTGAGATGTGAAAATTTGAAAAATTTTCGCATCTCTTTTGGTCAAGGTCGCTGACCTTGCGTGGGGGTGTGGGGGCGGCGTTAGTCCCCACAAAAAACAATAACTTCGACCAACGCACTCATGACCTTGCAACGGACGCTCCATGCATCCATGTCTCTAAATTATCACTTGCATACTGAAAAACAACAATATTGCCAGAAAGTTATTAAAAGCATGGGCGATAATGGCACTTTCGATATTGCCGTAGTGATTTCTATTTTTTTGAAAAAGATAGCCAAGCACGAATAAACCGGGAATTTGCCACAATTCATCATGTGCAAGGGCGAAAAGCAGAGAGGTAACAATCATTGCCGTTTTCTCTGAATTACTATCTCTAAGTCCGTGATAAATTGCCTCTCGAAATGTTAATTCCTCGGCAATCGGGGCGATGATTACTGCCAAAATTGCGATACATGAACTTACAAAATAATCACCTGCATTTAAGATTTCTTCGATTGCAGGGGCTTGATAGGTCAAGCCTGCAACGGATAGAATGACTACCCAAATCATATTGCAACCGAGTGCCATTAATATCCACTTGAATGAAGTTTTGATTATTTCCCAATAGGGCAAGTGCAGGAAATTACGCCATTTGATCAAATTTTTGCCGTACAATAGGTGAATAAATCCGATCATTATCAATGGCGGCAGGAAATTTATCAGTGCAAAAAAAGTATAAGTCGCAGGCGGATTTATCAAATTTGCCAAAATCGGCGGCACTCCGTAATAGAGAAGCAGAAAAACTGCCGTAATTAAGAGTGCTTTATAATTCCTTAAAAGGCTGGAAACTAACATTGCCCCGTTTCTGTCCTTTCTCGTCAATATCATCAAGCAACCGTTGAGATATTACTTTAATCTCCATCTCATCGGTCAGAAATTTGCCGCGGCAACTTATTTTGTAAACATACATGTCGCCGAAAATCCATTCGTACACTGCGTAACCGCTTTTATTGCCCGAGTAGGTCAGAAAAATTTTAGGCTCGGTACTGCGGATGAAACTGCATGCCGCCGGAGATAAATCATTGGTCGGAGAGCAGAGAGTTATTCTGGCAAAATCCAGCATTGCCTGTTCCTCTTCGGCAGAGAGGATGTAATAATATTTGCCGTTAATTAAAATTTTATCTCCGCAGCCGCTTAATAAAATCAGTGCGAAAATCGCAACGAGTGTAATGCATAATTTTCTAAAACTTTTCAATTTTGAACCCCATATTTTCTAATTTTTGCAATTCATGTTTACTGTGTTCTGCTATATTATACACGCTGAAGTACGGAAATTCCAGCCGATAATGGTATTCATTTCGTAAAAATTCAAAATTTTTCGGATTTTTCTTGAGATTATCACTATCAAATTTAATATCATACGAGTTATTGACCGCTTGCAAGAGAATGTTTTTGGCGTTGTCGAGATTAATTCGACTGTTATCAGTGAGGCGAAAAGGCGGTAATTCAAAATTTTTCAGTCCTTCGATATTGAAAAATTCCGCAATCCGCCTTACTGCTATTGTAGTGCCATTTGCCTTGCCGTTTGCAGAATATCCTGCGATGTGCGGTGTCGCATAATCAAGCATGGCTAAAAGTTCCTCATTAATTTCAGGCTCATTCTCCCAGACGTCCAAAACTGCTCCTTGAATTAAACCGTTTTTGAGGGCGTACAAGAGTGCATTATTGTCGCAAACAGCACCTCTTGATGAGTTGATAAAATAGACGGATTTTTTTGCACATTTTTCAAAAAAGTTCAAGTTCGCCAAGTGGTAAGTGCTTTCATCAAGCGGCGTATGAACTGTGATAAAATCTGAATTTTTAAGCAGATAATCCAATTTTGCAAATTTGCCGTCCTCATTTCCCTCTTTTTCGGCACGAGGCGGGTCATTCAAAATAACATTCATGCCGAGAATTTCAGCGGATTTTGCCACCTTGCTTCCGACATTGCCGACCCCGATGATTCCGAGAGTTTTGCCCTCAAGCGAAAAATTTTCTTTTGCCGCTAAATTAATCAAGGCACTTACGACATACTGATTGACCGAAGCGGAATTGCACCCCGGAGCGGAATAAAATGCGATATTATTTTTTGCCAAATATTGTTTGTCGATATGATCAGTTCCGATAGTGGCAGTTACGACAATTGTTACTTTGGTGCCATGGAGCAGTGCTTCATTGCAGATTGTACGGGTGCGAGTAATCAGAGCGTCTGCATCAATCAAGTCCGCTTGAGAAATTTTGCTTCCGGGTAGATAGACGACCTCGCAATTAAATTTTTCAAAAACTCCCTGTAAAAAAGGAATTTTATTATCGGCAACAATTTTTAACATTTTTCACTCTTACAGTTTAGTCGGTACATCAATAAATTCACACTCAACATCGAATTTTTCGGTAATAATTTTGCCTAAAGCCTTGAGCCCGACGGTTTCAGTTGCGTAGTGACCGAGCGAGAGGACATTGATATTGAGTTCTTTCTGAATGTGGTACATGGTGTGAAAAAATTCTCCGGTAATCAATAAATCCGCACCTGCCGCCGCTGCATCGATAATTGCTTCGCTTCCGCCTCCGCCTGAACAGACGGCAACTTTATGAATCAAAGCATCGCAATCGCCGTGTACTTTGCCCTTGGTATCCAATCGATCTTCATAAATTGCTTGAATATCCGCTAAATTTTTCGGTTTGTCAAATGTGCCGACTACCCCGATGTCAACTCCGCAGTATTCAAAAAAAGTTTCGTCAATCGGGAGATTGATAATTTTAGACAGTTCCGCATTGTGGCCGAATTCTTTATTGGCATCCAAAGGCAGATGAACCGCATAAAGAGAGACGTCGTTGCTGAATAGGCATTCAAGCCGTTTGCCGACATAGGAGTTAAAAACTTTCGGGTGACTGCCCCAACTTAAACCGTGGTGTACCAAAATAAAATCGGCATCTGCCTCTATGGCGCGCTCAAAAGTCTCCAGCGACGCATCGACTGCCAAAGCGATTTTTTTTACCTCTTTTGATCTGGTTTCAACTTGCAAACCGTTATTCGATGAATCGGCGGCAAATTTCGGCAAGTCCAAAATTTTATCTAAAAAATTTACTAATACCTTTTTATTAACCATAATTAATTCCTTGTTTTTTATTATTCAGGTTGCAGTGCAAATTCAAATTCTCTGCGGTTGTCAGGCGGCAGCGGAATGCGTGATCTTTGCAGTTTTTTCAGCAATTCATAAACCGTCCAGTCAAAGGCAGGGAATCCCGATTTTTTTAACATTTTGCACTCAATAATTCGTCCCATATTGTCAATTTTGATTCGGATTAGTGCTTGCAAATTTCTGCCGTTTACAAGTTCATTATTGGGGGCATTCCACATCTCATAAATAACGGTTCCAATTCTGGCACTATACTCATCAGATTTTTCTCCCTGAATTTCCGGGGCAATCTGGGTGCGATTATTATCAGTTGTCTTTGAAGTGTTATTGCTTGAGTTGTTTGGAGTTCTTGCCGGCGGGTTTTCAATTTGACGCACTACCTCCAAGTCCGAAATATTATCATTTTTGACTGTTTTTTTAGGCGGAGCAGGCTTTTTTTTCGGAGGATTGACTTTGTTTTTGTCCTGTACCTTTACTTTCGGTTTTTTCTCCTCAACTTTTTTCGGTTTTTCTTTCGGTTTGGCTTTTGGTTTTATTTTCGGCTGCTCCTTAATTCTCGGCTGTTCGGGAACAGGTTTCAGCACGGGGTCTTGATAAGCCGTTTTCGGAGATGACGGGCTGACCATGACGACTTTGATAGTATCAATTTTTTTCTCTTTAGCCTTGAATAAGATGCCCATATAAGTGACTGCCAGCGGTGAAAAAACAACAAAAATATGACCGCCTAAAACCCACAGAAAGATTTTTTGCCATCGTTTCTGCGGAGTCAGGTTAATTTTTTTACTGATTTTTTGGAAATTCACTGTCATTTTTATTCTTCTTGAGTGATAAGTGAAACGTCTTCGAAACCGCCGTTTTTAATAATTTTCATTAATTCAATTACCTTGCCGAATTCGACTGCTTCGTCGCCTTTGATAAGCAGTTTCAAATCGGGGTTGCTGATTTTTAGATTATTCACCGTTTCAATCAGTTCGGCTTCGCTGATACGGTTTTTGCCGATGAAGTAGTGACCATTTTTATCAACTACGATGATTTGACTGTCTTTAGCGTCGGGCATCGGGGCACTATTCATGGCGGGAGTTGATACTTGAGTAGAGTATTCAACCAGCGGCATGGTGATCATAAAAACAATCAAAAGCAAAAATGTCAAGTCAATCAACGGAGTCATATTGATTTCGTCAATAGAATCCATTTCAAATCGTCTGCGTCTCTTGCGTCCCATTTTTTATACACCCTATTATTTGCTTGCCTGTTCCAATTTGACTTTGGCAATGAATGTTTCCGAGAAGTTATCCATGCGGACGATAATCTGCTTGATACTGCCCGTAATGATATTGTAACCAACTACCGACGGAATCGCTACTACCAAACCGACCACAGTTGTCAGCAAGGCACTGGCAATACCCGGAGCCATCGCCGCAATATCCGCACTACCTGCTTGTGCCATTCCGACGAAAGAGAGCATAACCCCCCAGACTGTACCGAAAAGTCCGAGGAAAGGACAGACGCTTACGACGGTTGCAAGGAAACTTACACCGTATTCAAGTTCGGTGATTTCTTTAGATACTTGACTCTCCATAACTGCTTCGACGGCAATGATTTGCTCTTCTGAAACATAGTTATTAAGCGATTTATTGTACAGCGAATAATCGGTATTGTCGGAATTTTGGTTAATGTTTTTTTCTCGGTTGATTGCATAAAATTCCTGCAATTTCTCAATACCTTTCAGATAAATTGCCGCAATCGGAGATGGGTCACTTTGGGCGGCACTGCTCAAAGAACTTAAACTCTGCTTATTTTTTTCAAATGCGTGACTGAAATTCTCGGAGAGTTTTTTTGCTCGATTGAGGATGATGAATTTATTTATCATCAAACTCCAAGTTATCACCGAAGCCAGCAAAAGAAAAATCACAATGAATTGTCCTAACCCGTCACTTGCCAAAAAAGCATACCACGCACCACTTGTTTTTGCCGCAGCTGTCGCAAATAAAAACATAAAAATCTCCTTGAAAAAAATAAGTTATAATATAGAAAAATTACTCTTTTTATAAGTTATACGATATTTCATATTTTTCAATGGCAGAAAGTAAAAAAAAGTAAAACTTTTTATCGCTTTTAAAAAAAACGGATTAAAAAAAAGAGTCGAATGAACTTTTGTTAAAAAAAATAAATTTTTTGACTTGAAATTATCAATTAAAATAGTATATTTAAGTTATCAATTAGCAGGGGAGCCCGTAGACGGGCTGAGAGGGAACTTGCATTTTTTTAGTTCCGACCCTATAAACCTGATTCGGATAATGCCGACGTAGGGAGCAATCAATTTTATGCAGAGGGAGTGCAATTTTCCCCAAGCTTCTTTTTGTGGTGTATTATCCTGAATGTAAAACAACGAAAAAGGAGTTATTATGACACAATTGGAAGCGGCAAAACTTGGAATTTTTACTTCAGAGATGAAGCAAGTTGCTGAAATCGAGCAAATCGATGTACAAAAAATTTTAGACGGTGTTGCAAGCGGTCGAATCGTCATCCCGGCAAACATTAATCACAAATCTTTAGTTCCTTGCGGAATCGGCAGAATTTTGAAGACCAAAATTAATGCAAATATCGGAAATTCCACTCTGTCAAGTTGTCCCGGTGAGGAGTATCGAAAGATGGAAATTGCCATTAAATACGGTGCGGATACGGTAATGGATTTAAGCACGGGCGAGAATATCGGATTGATAAGAAAAAATTTGCTTGCACGGTGTTCTGTTCCACTTGGTACAGTGCCGATTTATGAGGTTGTCGCCCGTTACGGCGGAAGTGATTTTTCAAGAGAAAAGATACTGGAAGTTATTGCCGAACAGGCAGAGCAGGGGGTTGATTACATGACCATCCATGCAGGATTGTTGCGGAAACATGTGCCGTTGGCACTCAAAAGAAAACTCGGTATCGTCAGCCGCGGCGGAGCTTTGCTTGCCGCTTGGATGAGTGAGAAAAATCAGGAAAATCCCTTTTATGAGTGCTTTGATGAAATTCTGGAAATTTGCAGAAAATACGATGTGACTTTGTCTTTGGGCGATGGCTTGCGACCCGGCTGTCTGGCAGATGCTTCCGATGAAGCACAGTTTGCCGAACTTGATACTCTGGGGGAATTAGTTAAGCGTTGTCGGGCAGCAGGGGTTCAATCTATGGTTGAGGGGCCGGGACATGTACCGCTGGATCAAATCCGAGAAAATATGGAGCGGGAACAAAAAATTTGCGATGATGCACCTTTTTATATTTTGGGTCCGATCGTAATTGATTGCGCTCCCGGTTATGACCATTTAGTTGGTTCAATGGGCGGCATGATGGGGGCTTATTACGGAGCGTCAATGCTCTGCTATGTAACGCCCAAGGAGCATTTGGGCTTACCTGAACTTGATGATGTCAGACGGGGCGTGGTGGCATTCAAAATTGCTGCCCATGCCGCCGATGTCGCCTTGCATAAAAATTCTGCCCGAAATCGGGATGATGCAATTTCAGAGGCTCGGGCAATTTTTGATTGGGAGCGACAGTTTGAACTGGCACTTGACGGCGATGAGGCAAGAAAATTGCGAAGCGAAGCGGTAAAATCAAGCGGACAAACTTCTTTGCATGGTACTGAATATTGTACAATGTGCGGGCCCGATTTTTGTTCTGTGCGGCTTAGCGGAAAACTTAAAAAAATTATAAATTAATTTTCATGTGCTTAAAGTAACATGCTTCCTTTAGAATGGAGGCACTTTACAATAAAAAAACTCCTCAAAATTAATTGAGGAGTTTTTATTTGCTTCTAATTGGAAAGAATTACTTCTTTTCGAAAAGACTGCGGATGCGTTTACCAACGATTTCAACAGTGTGTTCGCCCAAAGCTTCACGCTTTTTGGTAAGAACAGGATAACCGCTGCGAGCCTCTGCAATCCATTTTTTAGCAAATTCGCCAGATTCGATGCGGCGGAGAGATTCTTTCATTCTCTCTTTGACATCAGCCGGGAGAATCCACGGACCATTATCATATTCACCCCATTCAGCGGTGTTAGAGATAACAGCATTCATCTTCTGGATACCACCCTCGTAGATCAAGTCAACGATAAGCTTTGCTTCGTGTACGCACTCAAAGTAAGCCATTTCCGGCGGATAACCGGCTTCAACCAATACTTCGAAACCATATTTCATCAAGTCAACCAAACCACCGCAGAGAACGTTCTGCTCGCCGAAGAGGTCTTCATAGGTTTCCTGCTCCATGGTGCATTCGAGAACACCTGCACGGGTCAAGCCCTCTGCCTTAGCGATTGCCAAAGCAACTTCACGAGCTTTGCCGCTGTAGTTCTGACGGACAGCGATAAGTCCGGGAACACCGAATCCCTCAACGAAGCGTTTACGAACTTCAGTACCGGGGCTTTTCGGAGCAATCATAATTACGTCAACATCTTTCGGTGCAACGATTTCGCCGAAAACGTGTGCGAAACCATGTGAGCAGCAAAGAGTTTTGCCCGGAGCCAAGTTGGGTTCGATTTCTGCTTTGAAAACCGGACCATGCATTTCATCGGGGAGAAGAATGTGGATAATGTCAGCTTCTTTAGCTGCTTCTGCAACAGACATAGCTTTGAAGCCTTCCTGTACTGCACTGTCAAAAGACTTTCCTGCACGTACACCGACAATTACATTCAAACCTGAATCTCTCAAGCACAAAGCCTGAGCTTTTCCCTGTGCACCAAAGCCGATAATAGCAATGGTTTTACCTTTCAAAACGCTCAAATCAGTAGCGTCATCATGAATAATTTCCATTTTTCACTCCTTATTATTATTTGAAATTTTGGAATTACACCATACAATAACATTTGAATAATATAACCCCTAAACAAAATTTTGCAATTAATAAAGCAAAAAAAACTCTATTTTTTATCCGAGAATGCTGTATTTTCTTATATTTTCTAACAAGCAATTAATTCTCTGCTTATCTAAACAAACGTATTTTCTGCAAAATTACTTGCTTAAATTAATATTTTGCAAACTCCGCTTTTACTTTGTCGCATAAAAGTTCCGTCAATCCGTCAAGCGATAAGCGGCTGCTATCTTTCTCTCCTCGAATTTTGAACTCAACTTGATTTTCTGCCAAAGTTTTCGGTGAAATGATAACTCTGAACGGAATTCCGAGCAAATCTGCATCATTGAACATGAAACCCGGTTTTTCGCCACGGTCGTCATAAATTACTTCTATGTTTGCACTCTGCAAATCATTGTAGAGTTTATCCGCAACTTCACGCACCCCGTCTTTGTCAGGCTGGATAGCACAAATATGGATTTGATACGGTGCAATGGTAATCGGCCAGATTGGACCATATTCATCATAAGACTGCTCCAAAACTGCCGCCATTGAGCGTCCGACTCCGATTCCGTAACAGCCCATGATCATAGTTTGGCTTTTTCCGTCGCGGTCAAGATAATTGCAATTCATTGCCTCTGAATACTTTGTGCCTAATTGGAAGATATTACCGATTTCAATGCCTCTGGTCATAATAAGCGGTTCACCTGTTACGGGGCAGGGGTCGCCTGCTCGGACGGTTTTTATATCCGCAACGGTAATAAGTTCCTTATTCGGAATGTCACGGTCGAAATTAAAGTTGATGTAGTGATAATCTTTCTCATTCGCACCGACGACTAAATTACTGCATTCTGCAACGCTGTCATCGACGAAAATTCTTACTTTGGCGGGGTCGATATTCAAAATTGAAGCATAACCTGCTACGCAACCGACACTCTCAATGGAAGCATCATCGGCGAATTTGAGTTCAGGAACTCGTGCCAAATTCTGCAACTTGGTCTCATTGATTTCAAAATCACCTCTGACCAAAGCAAAAATCAGTTCATCGGTATGAACATCCTGATAGAATACTGCTTTAGCGGTATTTTCTGCTTTGACATTGAGGAAATTTGCAACATCTTCAATTGTTTTTGTTCCCGGGGTGTGGACTTTTTCAAGCGGAAGTGCCTCGGATTTTTCAAACTTGTAAGCGGCAACGGCAATCTCTCGATTTGCGCGGTATGAGTAGTCTGAATTAGTGAAAATTGTATCCTCACCGCAATCGCAAATTGCCATAAATTCATGTGAAACTTTGCCCCCCATCATGCCTGAATTGGACTCAATAGAAATCGCATTTTTAACGCCGATACGCTGAAAAATTCGCTCGTATGCGGCATGGGCGCGCTTGTAATAAGCCTCCAAATCCGCTTGCGAAGTGTGGAATGAATAGGCGTCTTTCATGGTAAACTCACGGACACGAATCATGCCTGCACGCGGACGGGCTTCGTCACGGTACTTGGTCTGAATCTGGTAAACCATCAAGGGCAGCTGCTTGTAACTGGTAACTTCAGTTCTGACTAACTGCACCACTGCTTCCTCGTGGGTCATTGCCAAAATCATTGGTTTATCGTTGCGGTCTTTGAAGCGAAGCAGCTCCTCGCCGACTGTCTGATAACGACCTGATTCCTCCCAAAGTTCAGCAGGAAGCACCACCGGCATCAAAACTTCCTGACCGTCAATTTTATTCATCTCCTCACGGATAATATCTTCGATTTTAGCTACAATTTTTTTAGCAATCGGCAAAAGCGAATAGATTCCGCTTGAAACCGGACGGATATAACCGCCTCGAATTAAAAATTTGTGACTTACTGTTTTTGCATCTTTCGGGTCTTCCTTGATACGGCGACCGACTAATTTTGACATTCTCATAATATTTTGCCCTTACTTTGTATATTTAATTTATCAAAAAATTCTTTCATAAACTCCAGTTCTCTCTCGGCGATAATTCGCCCCTGTCGGGTTTGCATTTTCTGAGGAATACGGACCAATTTGACCAGATACTCCCGATAAGCGGTATCATCAGATGAGTATTCTCGCCCCCGTAATGCCGCACTTTTTGAGTTATGCAGTTTCGCTCCGACCGCAGCGGCAAACATAAATGCCCTGCCGATTCCGACTGCTCCGAGCGAATCAAGTTTATCCGCATCGTAGAGAATTTTCTCTTCTGAAGTTTTCGGGGCATTCTTCTTATTACGGAATCGATGCACCCTGATTGCTTGAGCTGCTTTCTCGGCAAATTCACCGTCAAAGTTATTCTCAAGCAGATATTTTTTCGCAATTTCGGCACCTGCTTGTGCATGACAGATATTGCCTGAACTTGCAAATTCATTGCTTCTGCCGATATCATGCAGTAAACTTGCAATTAAAACAACTTGATAATCCGCTTCTTTCTCAAATTTTAACAGCATTTTCGCATTATTAAAAACCCGAATTGTATGCTCATAATCATGGCAGGAATGAGAATTTTGCAAAGCATTCTTTACAAAAATTTTAGTCTCTTTCAGCTTTTGATTAAACTTTTTCCTATCCATAATTCGGCACACCGCTATTTTTTACCAAAATATATATTACCATAAAATAGCAAAAATTCAAGTCAAAAGTTAATATTTTAATCAAAAATTCGTAGTTGCTCTTTCGCTATTCTATAAAATTAGGAATAAACTTCGCAGAATTAATCTTTTTTTGCCATTTACATAGTAAATCCGATATTTTTCCACTTTTTTGACTTGAAAAGATAAAAATCAGCGTTATTTTATTCTCTGAAAGGATAAACAGATAATTTTTACCAATATGGAAAACGGCACATTAAATTTTTTACCCGTAACTCTCCGAGGAGAAATCAAGCGTGTAGTCTTTGAAACCTCCGACGGTTCATACTCTGTGCTTAAAATTACCGATGAAAATAAAAAAGAAATTACTGTCGTAGGCCCCATTGTTTCGCCGATTGAGGGGCAAACGATTGAAGTTACAGGGATTTGGGAGAAGCATTCTGAATACGGCAGACAGTTGCGTGCTGCAAGTTTCCGCTATACGCTTCCGGTTACGAAAGATGGATTGATTCGTTTCCTATCTTCAGGTGCGGTAAGCGGTATCGGTAAAACTTTAGCGAAAGCAATTGTCGATTACTTCGGGGAGCGAACCATTACCGTACTTAATAACTCGCCGAGCGAACTGCTGAATGTTCCCAAAATCGGGAAAAAAAAGGCAAAAGCAATTGCCGACTCATGGCGTGAATCAAGTGTCAGACGTGAAGCATACATTTTTTTGCAAGGACTCGGAATTACCACAAATTACTGCAACCGCCTCTTCAAAAAATACGGAGAGGATGCCGTAAGCGTAGTTAAGCAAAATCCCTATCGTCTGGCGGAGGAAGTTGACGGAATCGGCTTCAAACGTGCAGATGAAATCGCTTTGGGTCTGGGCATACCTCCGACCGCAATTGAGCGGATGTGTGCGGCGGCAGTTTACTGTATTAATCAGACCATTACCAACGGTCATACCGGTTATCCTTTGCCGTTATTGCTTGAGGAGATGTCCAAACTGCTCGATCAGGATATGGAGTTATTGCAAAAAGGAGTCGAGCATGCACTCAAGCGGAAACTCATCGTTTTCAGAGATAATTTAATCTATTCGCCGATGCTCGGCTTTGCCGAACAGGAACTTCCGAAGCATATAAAAAGATTGGCTTCCGCAAAAAAATTTGCAACCCAAAAATGTAAATTTGCCAAAACGAAAAAGGAATCAATCACTTTCTGTGATGCCCAAATTGCCGCCGTCGAAAGAGTTTCGCAACAGCCATTGACAATTATTACAGGTGGTCCCGGTGTCGGTAAAACCACCGTCGTGCGTGAAATTGTTAAGCGTGCTGAAGCCGTCGGTTTGAGAATCGCCCTCGCTGCCCCCACCGGCAGAGCCGCTAAAAGATTATCAGAATCTACCGGAGTTGTCGCCAAAACAATTCACCGATTATTGCAATATGACGGAGCCAGTGGGAAATTTGTTCATAATGAATCTACTCCTCTGAAATATGATTTAATCGTAATTGACGAAACATCCATGCTTGACTTGCTTCTGGCATTGGCACTTTTTCGAGCGATTAAAAGCGGTACGAGTGTAGTTTTAGTCGGGGATAGTGACCAATTGCCATCAGTCGGGGCAGGGTCAATTTTAGCTGATTTCATCAAAGCAGATAAGTATTTTCTTACTACCAGATTGACCCAAATTTTCCGTCAGGGCAACGGAAGTGAAATTATCCTCAACAGCCACTTGGTAAATCGGGGACAGCCGCTTTCTGTGGCAATTAAAAAAGATAATGAACTCGGCGACTTTTATTGGATACAGCAGGACGATATGAATAAAATTCAATCGATTTTGCAAAAATTGATCTCTGAACGCATCCCTAAATGTTTCCACTTCAATAAAGATCGTGACATCCAAGTCCTAACCCCGATGAATCGGGGTAATGGAGGGGCGGCGGCACTCAATGAATTTTTGCAGCAGGTGCTTAATGGTAACGAGAGTCGGCAATTTCGGTACGGGGAGCGAATTTTCAAACTCAATGATAAGGTAATTCAAAATTCCAACAATTACGATAAAAACGTTTTTAACGGGGACTTGGGGCGTATTAGTCATATTGACATTGTTTGCAAGAAATTTTATGTTACCTTTGAGGACGGAATGCGAGTTGAGTATAACTTTGACGAAGCCGACCAGCTTACAATGGCTTATGCAATCACCATTCACAAGTCGCAGGGGAGTGAGTTCAAAGTTGTTATTCTGTTGCTCCTGCCGCAACATTACGTCATGCTGAAAAGAAATTTACTCTATACCGGCATGACCCGTGCGAAAAAATTATTGATCCTAATCGGTAGTGACCGAGCCGTAAACGTCGCAATCAGTAATTACCAAACCGAAGTAAGATACGGCAATTTGAGTAACTATCTTAAATAAAGATATGGAGCATGGAATTAAAAATTAAGAATTATGAATTATGAATTACGGTAGGTGTCGCTCTTTAGGAGCGACGAAGTGCGAGCCTGACGGCTCGTAGACTGGATGCTTCGTCGCTTTCGCTCCTCTGCATGACGTCAAAATTGATTTTGCAACGGTGGCAGAGATAACCCATTTGGTCAGACGGGTCGAAAAATTTTAGATACGCTTGCTCCCAGGTCTCCCAGGCATCTTAGGCTTCCCATAATCATCGCCGCGACCAACGCTCCTCTCGTCCTGTTAACGGATTTTTTGAAATTAGGTTTCGAAAGGCAAAAACTTTTAATAAAAGTTGTTGCCTTCGCTCACGGATGTGAGGAAAAATTTTGAGATGTGAAAATTTGTAAAATTTTCGCATCTCTTTTGGTCATGGTCGCTGACCTTGCGTAGGGGTGTGGGGACGGCTTTAGTCCCCACAAAAAAATGACTATTTGCCAACCGAGTCATAACCTGTCAACGGCAATTCCATGCCTCTCTCTAAAGCACGGTGATATACAGCGAAAAATGTTTCTCCAACGGAGTATTTTTGGCATAGACTAAATCAAGTTTATAACTGCCGCTCTTTTTAGGTTCAATTTCAATTTCGGCATAAGATTTTTGCCAGAAAAGTCCGCTCTCTTCATGGTCAATCTCAATTTCCGCAATCGGACTCGGCAATGAAACGATATTCCAGAATCTTAAATTGCGGTCATCTTCCTCTAATTCAAATGAAATATCCCGCCCGACCGGCAAGGTAATCTGCATTGCTGCTGCCATTGAATCAAGTTTTAAGCACATATCATCCTGCAAAATCGGCAGAACTGAACTATCGGTAACTTTAGTCGGTGCAGTTTGTACTTTTTTATCTGCTTCAGGTGATACTACGCAGATAAGTTTTTTCGCCTCTTTTGCATCTTTTTCGAACGGCCGTGAATAATAAAACTCAACTGTACTTGCTTTATCTCGCAAAAGTTCAATTTCAATATCGGCATGTCCGGGCGAACCGACATTTTTATGTTTTTTATTCATATCGTGATCGATTTCTACTCTGACTTCTGCGGGGTTGTATCGTGCCTGCCAGATGTAACCGGTGCTGATATTTTCCTCTAATTTAAACTCAAAATCTCTCTTTAACTGAACTGAAATTTCCGCTTTTTCGGGAATTTTGTCCATAGGATAATAACCGTCATTAATAATTTCTGCTCCGTTAAGGATTGCGACACTGCCGAGAATTACGGCGACTGATTGTAATTTTTTCATAGTAACCTCCTTTTTATTATTTTTTCCTCTGCCACAATATATTACATAATTGTTTATAATGCAAACAATTTATTGATTTTTTTTGAATAAACTAAAAAAATTACCATTATTTTCTCTGAAATTCAGCAACTTTCACAAGTTTTAAGAAAAAACGCTTATTTTTATCACTTTTAATTTGAAATTATCGACTTTTGAGTGTAAATTATAAGCGTGAAAGTCTATTTGAAAAACGTTTTAACAATAGGGTGCAAATTATGATGAAACAACATCGAATTGAAATTTCTCCGCTTCCGCAATGGCGTGAGGCAAGAGGCGAAGGTACTAAAGCTCAAATTATCAATTTCCTCAAAATTGATATTGAAAAAGTTTTAACCCGTGATGTCTATACTATTTCCGCAAATATTTCTGATGAGGAATCAGTCAAAATTGCTTCATTGCTGGTTAATCCCGTTCTGCAGGGATACAAAAGCGACAGCACTAAATCAGATAATTTTGTCGAATTGGCAAAACCTGATTTTTTGGTAATTATCGGTTTCAAACCCGGTGTAACTGACAATGTCGGACGTTCAGCTAAAGCGGCTATCAGCGATATTTTAGGCAGAAAACTTGCTGATGATGAGTATGTATTCAGTTCAGTTGAGTATCTGCTTTACGGCAAAAACCTCAACTCTGAAAATGTTCAAAAAATCGCTTCAGGCTTACTCGGAAATGAGTTGATTCAATCAATCACCATTTTGACCGGCGATGAAGCGGCAAAATCAATTCCGCTCAATTTGCCGATTATCGAGGGCTGCACTACCGGGGCGGTAAATGAATATGATTTGGAAGTTTCTGATGATGAACTTATGGAAATCAGCCGCAAAGGAACTTTGGCTTTGACTTTGGAAGAGATGAAAGTTATTCAGGGCTATTTCCGCAATGCTAAAGACAGAAGCAAATTCAATTTGAGCAGCAAGCCGACCGATGTCGAGTTGGAAGTTTTGGCGCAAACTTGGTCAGAACACTGCAAACACAAAATTTTCGACGCCGTAATTGATTACGAAAATACCGAAAACGGCGAAAAACAAGAGATCGTTTCCTGCTACAAAACCTTTATCAAAAAAAGCACCTTCGAAATCAAAGAAGAGGTCGATTGGCTGGTCTCTGTATTCCATGATAATGCAGGTGTAATTGCTTTTAATGATAAACTCGACTTGGTTTACAAGGTCGAAACTCACAACAGCCCGTCAGCACTCGATCCTTACGGCGGTGCGATGACCGGTATCGTCGGCGTAAATCGTGACCCGATGGGAACCGGACAGGGCGCAGATTTGCTTATCAATGTCTGGGGTTACTGCTTGGGGTCTCCGTTTACCGCTGATAAAGATGTACCCGAGGGACTTTTGCATCCGAGACGTCTGCGTGACGGTATTCACAAGGGAGTTATTGACGGCGGCAACCAGAGCGGTATTCCTTACGGAATGGGCTGGGAGTATTTTGAAGAACGCTATTTGGGCAAACCTTTGGTTTACTGCGGAACAGTCGGAACTCTGCCGAAGCAGATCGGCAAGGTAAAAGGTTTTGAAAAATCTATCGAACCCGGCGATTTAATCGTTATGGGCGGCGGCAGAATCGGTAAAGACGGTATTCACGGGGCAACTTTCTCAAGTGAAGAACTCCACAAGGACAGCCCCGTTCAGGCAGTTCAGATCGGCGACCCGATTACCCAAAAGAAAATGGGCGACTTCATCTATGAAGCAAGAAGCCGCAACCTCTATCGCTTCGTTACTGACAACGGTGCGGGCGGTCTCTCTTCAAGTGTCGGTGAAATGGCAAGTTTGTGCGGCGGCTGCCGTATGGACTTATCTAAAGCTCCGCTCAAATATGCAGGCTTAAGCCCGTGGGAAATTCTCGTTTCTGAAGCACAGGAGCGTATGAGTTTCGCAGTTCCGAAAGAAAACATCGATGAATTTATGGCTTTAGCGGCTTCTCGTGATGTCGAAGTTACCGTTTTGGGTGAATTTACCAATGACGGCAAATTCTGCATGACTTGGGGCGACAAAGTTGTTGCCGCACTTGATATTGACTTCATGCACGACGGCTTGCCGAGATTGCACCTCAAAGCTAAATGGGTTGCTCCGAAATTCGAAGAACCTGCTCTTGACAATCGTGATGTCAAACAAGACATTATCGATATGGCAGGCAGATTAAATATTTGTTCAAATGAATTCAAAGCTCGCCAGTACGACCATGAGGTTAAAGGTTTGAGCGTAATCAAGCCTTTCGTCGGCAAAAACCGTGATGTCCAAAGTGACGCAACTGTAACCATGATTGAGCAATTAAGCACCGAGGGAGTAATCCTTTCAGGCGGCATTCTCCCCCGTTACAGCGATATTGACACCTATTGGATGACCGCTTCAATCATCGACTTGGCAATTCGCCGAATCATCGCAGTCGGCGGTAAGTTAGGACACATCGCAGGTTTGGATAACTTCTGCTGGCCTGACCCGGTTCAGAGTGAAAAAACTCCTGACGGAGAATACAAACTCGCACAATTGGTGCGTGCAAATCAGGCGCTTTATGACTTTACCAAACTTTTCAAAGTCCCCTGTATTTCAGGTAAAGACAGTATGAAAAACGACTCTACTCGCGGTGGCAGAAAAATCTCTATTCCGCCGTCAATCCTTTTCAGTGCGATCTCCAAAATGGATGACATTCGCCGTGCAGTTACACTTGATTACAAGCAAGCAGGCGACTTGATTTATGTCATCGGCGATACCAAAAACGAAACCGGCGGCAGTGAATATTTTGCAATGCTGAATGCGACCGGAAATAATGTTCCGAAACTCGACGCGGCAAAGGCAATTGATACCTACAATGCAGTATCATCACTCACCGCAGTTGACGCATTAAATTCACTCCACACCCCTGCTCTGGGCGGTTTGGCAGCGGCTTTTGCTAAATGCTCAATCGCAGGTTACTTAGGTGCAGAGATTGACTTGACCAAACTCCCGACAAGCACCGGAGTTTCAACTGTCGAAGCCCTCTTCTCTGAAAGCAACAGCCGTTTCGTAGCAACTGTCGGGGCCGCTAAACAAGCTGAAGTCGAAAAAGTTTTAGCAGCAAACAATATTCCGTATGCAGTTGTCGGTACCGTCACTGCTGATGAAGTATTGAAACTCAAAACCTTTGAGGGTGAAACAATTGCAATTGCAGTTGACGATCTCCGTCAGAGTTACAAATCAACTTTGGATCACATCTAAAAAATATTCCGAAGTTTCTTAAATAAAATTAAAAATCACCCCAATTTTCGGGATTTACTCCCCCTAATTGGGGTCTTGATTTAGTGAAGAAAGGAATTTAATAACTAATGATAAGCGTAGCAAATTTATCCATGCGTTTCGGGCAGAAACGCCTCTTTGAAAACGTCAGCATGAAGTTCAAAGAAGAGTGCCGTTACGGTCTCATCGGAGCAAACGGAGCAGGAAAATCAACTTTTTTGAAAATTTTAACCGGAGAACTCCAATCAACTACCGGTGAAGTCTCTATCGATAAGGACAGACAACTCGGATACTTGAAGCAAGACCACTACGAATACGACGAATTTCCGATCATCGATGTCGTCTGCATGGGCAATGAAAAACTCTGGTCGATTCACAAAGAGAGAGAGTATCTCTATTCAAAAACCGATTTGACCGATGAGGAGGAAGAACGTGCTAATGACATTGAGGAACTTTTCGGCGATGCCGGCGGTTACACCATGGAAGCAGATGCGGCGAAGCTGCTTATCGGACTGGGAATCAGCGAAGACAAGCACTTTGAGCCATTGTCTACTTTGACCGGCGGCTTCAAACTCCGTGTGCTTTTGGCACAGGTGCTTTTTTTCAACCCCGATATTTTACTGCTTGACGAGCCGACCAACCACTTGGACATCAGCAGTATTGACTGGCTCTGCAACTTTTTACGCAACCGCAAAGGCACGCTTATTACCATTTCCCACAACCGCTATTTTTTGAATGAAGTCTGTACCCACATTGCGGATTTGGATTATCAGGAAATTCGTTCATTCACAGGAAATTACGATGATTTTATGACCGCCAATGCGATTGCTCTGGAGAATATCAGACGTGAAAATGCTAAAAAAGAGGAACGCATTGCCGATTTGAAAAACTTTATCAATCGCTTCAGTGCAAATGCCTCAAAAGCCAAACAGGCGACCAGCCGTCAAAAGGAGTTGGACAAAATTCAACTTGAGGAAATCAAACCGAGTTCACGAGTCTCTCCCTTTATCCGATTCAATACCCAGTTGCGTTTGGGAACTAAAGTTTTAGAGGGCAATAACCTCTCAAAAACCTACGCTGAAACCCTCTTTGAAAATGTCAATATCACTATCGGCAACGAGGAAAAAGTCGCCATTATCGGAACTAACGGTGTCGGCAAAACTACTTTGCTCAAAATTTTGATCAAACAACTTGAACCCTGCAACGGCAATGTGGAAATCGGCGAAACCGTCAAAATCAGCTATTTCCCGCAGGATGCCAATGAAATTCTCGATATGGATATGCGCGCAATTGATTGGCTGGCAAAGTTCAGCCCCGAAGAGGGAATCAATGAGACTGATTTGCGTTCATTTATGGGCAAAATGCTCTTCAGCGGCGACGAGGTTTACAAAGGTGTCAAAGTTCTGTCAGGAGGCGAAAAAGCTCGCTTAATCGTTGCTAAAATGATGCTTGAAGCAGGTAATGTATTAGTTCTGGACGAGCCGACCAACCACTTGGATTTGGAATCAATTGAGTCATTGAACTATGCACTGACTTTGTTTCAAAATACTATCGTTTTTGTAAGCCATGACCGTGAATTTATCAGCAGTTTGGCAACGAGAATTATCGAAATCAGCGAAAACGGCATTATCGATTTTCCCGGCACTCTGGCAGAGTTTGAAGACTACAAAAAGTCTTTAGCCAAACGGAAATAAATCTGATGAGGCATGGCGTGTCCGTGGACAGGTCATGAGTGCGTTGGTAAAAGTTTTGGTTTTTTGTGGGGAGTTGATTGCACTCCCCACACCCCAGCAACCAGTCATCAGACTGGACGATTGTAATTTGAGTGGGTGCGATATGGCGGTTTGGTGATTGCTTGAAATGTGGCAAAATTTTCAAGTTGTCCTCCCGCTTTTTTGCGGAATGACAACTTAAATCTTTTGCCACGAGTTGCCACACAACGGGGGAGATTGCCACTTGTCACTAAATCGCTCCAAGCTACTCTCCCCCTTTGTATTCCCCCTCTTCCTTGCCGCTAATAGGACAGAACTACGTTGGTCACTTATAAAACTTATAGGACTTATCTACTTCCTATAATTATCGCAACAATCAACGTACTTTTGTCCTGTCAACGGTTTTTTTGAAATTAGGTTTCGAAAGGCAAAAACTTTTTTGTTTAGGCGAAGTGAAACGAGCCAAAACTAAATAAAAAAGTTGTTGCCTTCGCTCACGGATGTGAGGAAAAATTTTGAGATGTGAAAATTTGAAAAATTTTCGCATCTCTTTTGGTCAAGGTCGCTGACC
>JAFTJQ010000054.1 GCA_017456285.1 Lentisphaeria bacterium | reverse complement strand
TGGCAATCTCCCCCGTTGTGTGGCAACTCGTGGCAAAAGATTTGAGGTGTCATTCCGCAAAAAAGCGGGAGGACAACTCGAAAATTTTGCCACATTGAAGCAATCACCAAACCGCCATATTACACCCACTCAAATTACAATCGTCCAGCCTGATGGCTGGTTGCTGGGGTGTGGGGAGTGCAATCAACTCCCCACAAAAAAATAAAATAGCGACCAACGCACTCATGACCTGTCAACGGCAACTCCATATATCCATGCCTTTCGCTTTTATCGGCAGGCTATGTATTTTTATTGAAAATTTTACGAAAAATTCTTGCTTTTTTGTATTTTACATGGTACATTATAGCGTGGAAGTGTTTTTAGCACATTTTGAGTTTAATTTATATACAAAAAGGTTTGAATTATGAGTGAAGTAAAAATGCATACAATTTCTGTTTTAGTAAAAAATAAATTCGGAGTTTTGGCGAGAGTTGCCGGGCTTTTCAGCGGAAGAGGTTACAATATCAGTTCTCTTACCGTAACTGCTACCGAGAATCCCGAAATTTCCAAAATGACCATCGTAACTATCGGTGACGAGAATATCATGGAGCAGATTGATAAACAGCTTCGCAAATTGGTTGATGTTATTACCGTAAATGACCTCACAGGCAGCAGATTTATTGAGCGTGAACTGGTGCTGGTAAAGGTCAAAGTCGATACCCCGGAGAAGAAAACCGAATTGCTTCAGCTTGCTCAGGTTGTCGGCGCTAAATTTATCACTGTCAGCAAGTATGAACTCGGTTTGGAACTTGCAGGCCGTTCAGAATTAATTGATAACTTCATTTCGCTTTTGAGTGATTTTACAATTACTGACTTGGCACGTTCAGGACGGGTTGCGGTTTCAAAAGATTAATTCGGGGATAACTGACAAAAAAGAGGAGAGAGTGTTTTATGATTTGGTTTGATCCGGTTTATTTGATTTTTGCATTGCCGGGATTTATTTTGGCATTGATTGCCTCCGCTATGACTAAACTTACATTTAATAAGTATTCGCAAGTTATGGCATCATCCGGGATGACGGGAGCGGAAGCCGCCAGAAGACTTTTAAGTGATGCAGGTATTTACAATGTCAGTGTCGAGCAAGTCGGTGGTTTTTTGAGTGACCACTATGACCCGACTGCCCGTGTTCTGCGGCTCTCCGAAGAGGTTTACAATTCAAGAAGCCTCTCTGCAATCGGAGTTGCCTGTCACGAGGCAGGGCATGCGATTCAGCATGCGGAAAATTATGCACCCTTGACAATGCGAAGTGCTTTAGTGCCGATGGTGAATTTCGGTTCGACCTTTTCTTACATTGCGATTTTGGTCGGATTTTTATTTCAATCTCAAGCGTTGGTGCTTGTTGGAGCAGGGCTATTTTCATTGGCGGTGCTTTTCTCGCTGGTGACCTTGCCGGTTGAGTACAATGCGAGTGCCAGAGCGAAGAAACTTATGCAGCATGCAGGAATTGTCAGCAGTCGTGAAGCAAGCGATGCCGGAGCGGTTTTGAATGCGGCATTTATGACCTATGTGGCATCTGCGGTTAATATGCTGTTGATACTGTTTTACTATCTATTCAGAGCCGGAGTTTTCGGCGGAAATGACAACGATTAAGCAAGAAAAGAGAATTTGTAAAAGTGTTTAAGTCAAGTAAAACTATTAAATCCGCAAATTTCAAAAAAGATTATATCGCCTTTTTTGCGTTGTTTCTTTTTGGATTTATCGTTTTTTCGGAGTTTGCGGTCATTATCGGTATCCCCATCATAGTTAACAAAACCCGACTTTACGCAGACGTGGAGATGCGACATGAGCTGATTAAAACTTTTGACAGTGCAAGATCATTGGCATCTTCTATCAGCAACCAAAATTCGCCCTTTGCAAATGCAGCACAATTGATTTTGTGGGATATGGATCAAACTGCCCGCTGGATGCGGGAAAATTATCAGGAGTTGGATATTGATTTTGTGGCAGAGATGCTTTCAATTGTAAAAACTTACAGCTCAAATTTGGAAAAAATGAAATCTGCAGAGACAAATTTTTATCTGCAATTTGAGGATGTTGATTTTGAATTATTGAAGAAAAATATTAGCAAAAAAATGGAGCAGTAAAAAATGGATAGAGTAGCAGCAATCGTTCCTGCACGTTATGCAAGCAGCCGCTTCCCCGGAAAGGTTTTGGCTGAAATTTGCGGAAAATATATGATTCAACATGTTTACGAAAAAGCACAGGCAAGTCAAGCCGATGTGGTGATGATTGCCGCTGATGACGAAAAGGTTGAAAAAGCCGTGCAATCTTTCGGCGGCAAAGTGGTCATGACTGCTCTTTCGCACCAGTCAGGAACTGACAGAATCTATGAGGCAATGACCAAATCAGGCGAAAAAATCGATATAGTTATCAATGTTCAGGGTGATGAACCGCTTATCCCCGTAAGCGTAATCAATGAATTAATTGATGTTATGAAAAATAATCCCGATTTGCCGATGGCAACTGTGGCTGTTAAAGGGAATCGTGAGGACTTGAGCGACCCGAATAAGGTAAAAGTTGTCTTTGCCGCAAATAATATGGCACTCTATTTCAGCCGTTCAATGATTCCTTATTTGCGTGAGGGCGGCGTGGATGCTGATGTCTATTTGCACTGGGGAATTTATGCTTACCGCACTTGGGCTTTGGAGAAATTTGTGAATTTACCACCGAGCAAACTTGAGCAGTGCGAGAAGTTGGAGCAGTTGCGGGCATTGGAAAATGGAATCGGCATCTATGTACACTTGTCGAATTTGCAGAGTGTCGGCGTAGATACGCCTGCGGATTTGGCAGAGGCTGAAGAAAAAATGAAGGAGCTTAATGCAAATGGTTAATGTGGTTAAATTTGATAATATCTCAATCGGCGACGGTAAATTTGTACTTTTGGGCGGGCCATGTATGGCAGAGACGCTTGAAACCTGCTTAAAAAGTGCGGAATTTCTGAAAAAACTTTGTCAGGAGCTTGATATTCAATATGTATTCAAAGCCTCTTATGATAAGGCAAACCGTTCATCATTTGGGACTAAAAGAGGCCCCGGACTTGAGGCAGGATTGAAGATGCTTGCCGCTGTCAAAGAAAAACTCGACCTCCCGATTGTTACTGATATTCACAACGTTGAAGATGCCGCCAAAGCCGCTGAAGTTGCAGATATATTGCAGATTCCTGCATTCCTCTGCCGTCAAACCGACTTGCTGGTCGCAGCAGGCGAAACTAATAGGGTAGTCAATATCAAAAAGGGTCAATTTATGGCCCCTGAAGATATGAAAGGTGCAGTCGAAAAAGTTTACAGCACCGGAAATAAAAAAGTGCTTTTGACCGAGCGTGGAAGCAGTTTTGGTTATCATAATTTGGTAGTCGATATGCGTTCACTGCAAGTAATGAGAAATTTAGGTGTGCCGGTGATTTTTGATGCAACTCACTCTGTTCAGCTTCCCGGCGGTAACGGAACTTCTTCAGGCGGTGCACCTGAATTTATCCCGGCTCTTGCCAGAGCGGCGGCGGCGGTAGGTATTGACGGACTTTTTGCCGAAATTCATCCGAATCCTGCCGAGGCTTGGTCGGACGGAGCAAATTCGCTTAATTTCCAAAAGGCGGAAAAAGTTTTAAGAGAGGTAAAAGCAATCTATGAGTTTGTCAGCAAAAGCAAAGAAAATTAAGGCGATTTTTCTCGATGTCGACGGAGTTCTGACGGACGGAAGAATGGGCTATGACAATAATGGTAATGAGATTAAATTCTATCACACCAGAGATGGGCACGGCATTAAACTTGCAATACGAAGCGGTTTGATTGTCGGAATTTTATCAGGCAGAGAGTGTGAGGCAAATCGTCGTCGTGCCAAAGAACTGGGTTTGACTTTTTGCCGTGAGAAGTGTCATGACAAGGGCGAAGGCTTTAAGGAGTTGGCGAAAGAATTTAATCTGGCTTACGATGAGTGCATGTACATCGGAGATGATGTAATTGATATTCCGCCGATGCGTATGGCAGGAGTGGCGGTGGCAGTGGCTGATTGCGATGAATTAGTGGCGGAAGTTGCTGATTTAATTACGGAGCGTCGCGGCGGATTCGGGGCGGTCAGAGAGGCAATTAATTGGCTTATGCGTGAGCAGGGCAGTTACAAAACTCAAGTGATTGAGAAATATTTAGAATCGGAGTTGTGATTATGGTAAAAAAGTTTTTGATTAGTTTGTTGTGCCTGTCGGCATCAATGTATTCTGCATTAATGGCAGCTTCTAAAGTCGAAATGTTGCAGAATGTTACAACCAACAATACGATTTTCCCGATTTATGACAAGGGTAAATTGGTGGCAATCCTTTTTGGAGAAGAGGTAAAAAGCGCAGGAAAATTGATAGAAGTTTCCGGCCCGATGGTGGATATTGCCAAAAACAGTTTGGATATTAATTTGGTCAAAGTCGGCAAAACCGATATTTATAAATTAAATTCTCCGTTGCAGGAGGTAATTAAATTCTGGCGGCATAGAATTCTTTTCAGTGACGGCGTGGCGGTATCGACTTTTGCGGAAGTCGATCAAAAGGCACGACAGGCTTTCGGGCAAAATGAGATTTTTTTCCGCTCTCCGGCATTGGATATTGACGGCAAAGGCTATCATGTCAACTACAAAGACAGCACAATTTTGATTCGTTCAGATGTGAATATCGTTGCCCGTTCAGGAGCAAGTGATGTGCGGAAAATTTTGGAAAACGGCAAACTTCCCGTCGAAAATGATTTAGTTCACGCCAAAAGCGGACAACTCTATTTGGACTTAAAGAAAAACTATGTGGAACTTACTGAAAATGTGGAAGTTCATCAGCCTGACGGTGTAATTTATTGTGACAAAATGGTTATCCTGCTTGCCGATAATGATGACGAAAAAGCCGATTCCTCATTCAGTATGGGTTCATCAAGTGCCAAAGTTTCGGAGATTATTTGCAGCGGCAATGTCCGAGTTGTTAGAAGCAATGTGCAGAAAAAAAATTCAAATACGGTGAATTTTTTTAGTTACATGGACAATTCGGAGATGGTATTTTGCAGTGAAGAACGCAAGGAAAAAGAACTTCAGCAAGTGCAAATAGACACAACCACAATCGGAGCAGAAAATCTGAAATGGATTTTCGGGAAAAACTTAATTATTTTTGAGGGCAAAGTTGAGTTCAGAGATAAGAAAAATGCCCTTGATTGCGAGAAATTAGTGCTGCGGCTTGAGAAAGAAGGCGGTAAATCGGTGATTAAAGAAATCTATTGCCGTGACAAAGTTTATTTGCGTGATGATACAACTGAACTTTTTTGCGAAGTCTTAAAAATTGATTTTGAGCGAGTAAATGGAATTAATGAGATTGCTAAAGCATCTGCTTACAGCCAAGTTAAATTAATTAACGGCAAAAAAGATGCTCCGCAAAAAACAGAGGTAACTTCCGATAGAGGATTTCTCTTTTTCTTGGAGAATCGGGCTGAATTTCACAAAAATGTCAAGGTCACTGACAAGGATATTATCCTCGACTCCGATAAACTTTTCCTTTTTGCGAAAAAAATTCCGGCAGGAGATGTTATTAAGGAACAGCCGAAAGGCGTTGCTCCCGACAGAATTAAACTTAATGATGAACTTGAACTCGATAGAATTGAGGCTCACAAAAATGTCGTGATTGAGCGTGTCCGTACCGGTGAGGAAAATGAAAAAGCCTACGGCGACAAAGCAGTTTATACTGTCGCTTCGAAAAAAATCGTTCTTACCGGCACCGAGGAACAGACCCCGTTTATCACTAAAGGCAAAAATACTCTGAAAACCAGAGCAAACGGCAGGGTAATTGTTGACTTGAATGAGGAGTCCGCTTATGTCGATGAGGGTGCTGATTTGGAAATTCGAGATAAAGGGAAATTGAAATAATTTTAACTTGAGAGAGTACAACATGAATACAAAAATTAATTTTGAGAGATTGGATAATTTAATTAAATTGGCTTTCGAAGAGGATTTAGAGAGCCGCGGAGATACAACAACTTTGGCAGTAATTCCGCCCGAAGTGGATGCCAAAGCAATTTTGCTTTGCAAAGAGACCGACATGGTGCTTGCAGGAATTGAGGTCGCAGAGAGAGTTTTCCGCTATCTCGATCCCAAAATTGAGTTTGTCGCCTTGAAAAAAGACGGTGATTTGTGCCAGAAAGGTGATGTGATTGCGGAGATTGTCGGCAAAGCACAGGTGCTTTTGACCGCAGAAAGAACGGCATTGAATTTTATTCAACGTCTTTGCGGTGTGGCTTCGACCTCTCGCAAGTATCACTTGGCTTTGGAGGGAAGTTCCTGCGTGGCTTTGGATACTCGCAAAACCACTCCCGGCTGGAGAAATTTGGAGAAATATGCGGTTGAGTGCGGCGGTTCATCAAATCACCGTATCGGACTTTTTGACCGCATTATGATCAAGGATAATCACCGTGAAATTGCCGCAATGGAGGGTGCAGGCGGAATCAGCCGTTCAGTTAAAAAGGCTCGTGAAATGTATCCCGACTTGGAAATTGAAGTAGAAGCAGATTCACTTGATGAGGTCAGAGAAGCCGCTGATGCAGGTGCGGAGTACATTCTTTTGGATAATATGTCAAATGAGATGATGAGTGAAGCCGTAAAAATTGTTAAAGGCCGCTCCAAACTTGAGGCTTCAGGCGGAATTACCATTGAGCGATTGCCCTCTATCGGTAAAATCGGGGTTGACTTTGTTTCTGCAGGGGCTTTGACCCATTCAGTCAAGTCATCTGATATTTCTTTGGATATTCAGATATTGAAATAGTTGAGAGTTTTGTATGATAGCATATCTTCGGGGAACTTTAATAGACAGCAGTTTTTCTCAAGTAATTATCGACGTAAATGGTGTCGGTTATGAGGTAAATATACCGTTATCGACCTTCGATAAATTGCCATTGGAGGGGGGAGAAGCGGAGTTATTTATCCATACTGCGGTACGAGAGGATGCGATTACGCTTTTCGGCTTTGCGACGAAGCAGGAAAAGGAGTTATTCCGCATTTTAATCGGGGTTAGCGGTATCGGCGGAAAATTGGCAAATGCGATTTTGAGTTCAATGGTGCTTGAGAGTTTTGTCGGTGCGATCAAGTCGGGACAGGTATCGCTTTTGAGCAAAATCCCCGGAGTCGGCAAAAAAACTGCCGAGCGTTTAATTGTTGAATTAAAGGATAAACTTGATAACTTTGACTCAAGTGCAATTGGGGTAAAAGCTGACGGCGGCACTCTCTCTAAAGGTGATTCGCAGGCGATTGATGACGTTATTGTTGCTTTATCACAGCTTGGGTACAAAAAAGATCAGGCAACTGCCGCAGTGCAGAAAATTGTCAGCAGTATTGAGGGTGAAATCAAAGCCGAAGAACTTTTGCGTCTGGCTTTGCAGAATATTGGAAGATAGAATTTATTATGGACAAAATAATTATCCGCAACTTGGAAGTTGATACAATTATCGGAATTTTTGAGCATGAACGACTTAATCGACAGAAGGTATTGATTAATTGCGAAGTCGCTTTGGATTTAAGTCGTGCAGGCGAGAGTGATGACTTTCGTGATGCTTTGAACTATTCTGAAATTGAACAAATTCTCTATGCAACGGCTAAAAATTCACAGTTTTTGCTCGTTGAAAAACTCGCTTCCGTCATGGCGGATAAAATTATGAACCTTGCCGAATCGGTGCAATCGGTGCGAATTACCGTCGATAAGCCGAATGCGGCAAAGTATGCCCAATCAATCGCAATCGAAATAAATCGGAGCAGAAATTAAAATGGCAGAAGAGACTAAAGTACCAACTAAAATTACTCCGATGATGGAACAATATTTGAAGTTCAAAAAGGAAATTCCTGCCGATGCAGTGCTTTTTTTCCGATTAGGCGACTTCTATGAGATGTTTTTTGAAGATGCCGTCAAAGCCAGTAACGCCATGGGTTTGGTGCTGACCAAACGTGCTAATGTGCCAATGTGCGGATTTCCTTATCATGCACTTGAGACCCAGCTGCCGATTATTTTGAATGCCGGCTACAAAGTGGCGATTGCCGAGCAGATTGAAGACCCGAAACTTGCAACTAAATTGGTAAAGAGAGCGATTACCAGAATCATTACACCGGGGACACTGGTGGATCACTCGTTGCTGTCGCCTGATTTAAATAATTTTTTAACCGCCTTGATTTTTCACAAGGATATTTACGCTTTGGCTTCACTTGATATAAGTACGGGTGAATTTAAGGCAACTGAATTTGACAGCATAGAGAAACTTGCTACCGAGATGAATCGGCTCGGTAGTGCAGAGTGTTTGATTAGCTGTTCACTCAAAAAAGAACTCTCTGCAATCGGACTTGAGGAGAGTTTGCGGCATCGGATAATTTTTACTGAACTTGATGATTATGTATTTAATTATGACGACAACGAGGAACTCCTGAAAAAGCACTTTGAAGTTGCAACTTTGAATGGATTCGGGCTTAAAGACCGCCCCTTGTGCGTGGCAAGTGCAGGTGCTTTGCTTCAGTATGCGGAGACAAATTTACGACAGGATATTTCCCATATCAATAAATTCTATTACTACAACAGCGAGGGTTTTCTGGAACTTGACTCAATCAGTCAACGCAATTTGGAGTTGGTTGAGCCGTTGTTCGGTACTGACAAAAGCAATACTCTTTTGAGTGTTATAGACCAAACCATTACGCCGATGGGCGGTCGGTTATTGCGTAATTGGTTATTGAAACCGCTCTATGACCATGACAAAATTGTAGCCCGACTTGACGGGGTGGAGCTGCTTCAAGGCGATCCATTGACTTTAGCGGAACTGCGGGAGACCATCAGTTGCGTCAGAGATATTGAGCGAATTATTGCCAGATTGAATATCGGCAATGCCAATGCAAGAGATCTGCTTGCACTCGGCAACAGTTTGGAGATAATCCCCGGAGTCAGATCGCTCCTGCAATTTTTTGACGTGCCGATTTTAACTCAAATTTATGAGAAATCTGTCGAATTTCCGCAACTTGTTGCGAAAATTAATGAGGCAATCAGCGAAGATGCACCGGTAATTCTGACGGACGGAAATATTATTAAAAACGGTTTCAATGCCGAACTTGACGAGTTGCGTGCCGCCTCAATTGACGGCAAAAAATGGATAAGTTCGATTCAGGCAAGAGAGATTGAGCGGACGGGAATTAAAAATTTGAAAATCAAGTTCAATAATGTTTTCGGTTATTTTATCGAAGTAAGCAAATCAAATTTGAGTTTAGTTCCCGATGATTATATCAGAAAACAGACCATTGCCAATGGTGAGCGATTCATCACCCCCGAATTGAAAGAGCTTGAGAATAAAATTTTGGGTGCGGAGGAGAAATCAAAGGCTTTGGAATTGAAAATTTTTCAGGAGCTTCGAGAGTTTATTGTCGGCTTTACTCCGCTTATTCAGCAGACGGCGGAGGCGGTTGCTGAATTGGATTCACTGATGTCGCTTGCCGAAACGGCGAGAAAATATAATTATATCAGACCGCAAATTTCCGATGACGACGTAATTGATATTAAAGGCGGCCGCCACCCCGTGCTGGATGCAAAATTAGTCGGTGAAACTTTCGTCCCCAATGACGTTTTGCTGGATACTGAATACAATCGGATGATGCTTATTACCGGGCCGAACATGGCAGGTAAATCAACTTATATCCGCCAGACGGCATTGCTGGTAATTTTGGCTCAAATGGGGTCATTTATCCCGGCGGAAAGTGCTAAAATCGGCTTGGTGGATCGAATTTTTACCAGAGTAGGGGCTTCAGATGATTTGTCCAGAGGGCAGAGTACATTTATGGTGGAAATGGTGGAAACCGCAAATATCCTCAACCACGCAACGAGAAAAAGTTTGGTTATTTTGGATGAAATCGGTAGAGGCACAAGCACTTTTGACGGACTCAGTATTGCGTGGAGTGTGGCAGAATTTCTTCACGATGATCCGCAGAGCCGCTGCCGTACCCAGTTTGCAACTCACTACCACGAACTTACTGAACTTGCCAGAATCAGAAAAGGCATCAAAAACTTCAATGTCGCGGTCAAAGAGTATGGGGATTCAATTATCTTTTTGCGACAGATTGTGCCGGGAAGTACCGACCGAAGTTACGGTATCCATGTGGCGAAACTTGCAGGGATTCCGGAGTGCGTTATCAGCCGCTCCAAAGAAATTTTGGAGATTTTGGAGAATAACTCCGCTAATCCGCAGAGTGCAGTGGCAAATATTCGTCCGAAAGCGGTTAAAAGCAGACGAAAAAATGCTTCAAATGATGATGATTCCGAACTTTTTCAGCTTAGGTTATTTTAGTTTAGAGTAGTGTGATGATGAAAAATAATCGCAAAGGGAATTTCAAATTTTTCGATAAATTACTTTTGATCACTCTATTTTCATTTGCAATCAGAGTTGGAGTATCTTTTCCGTCACTTTTTAATGCAAGTAACTTTCTGCGGCTTGACAGCGGCGGTTTTATTCCGGGAATGATGAGTTTTGATTGGGGAGCGAGAGCGCCGTTTTATAGCGGAATAATGTGGATTTTCCAGCATGTTTTCGATAATTTTTACTTGGCGGCGGCGATTTTCGGAATTATTTGCAGCAGTGCGAGTGTCTTTATCATCGGGCTTATCGGTCGGGAGTTATCGGGCGAAAAGTGTGGTTTAATTGCGGCTGTTTTGCTGGGACTTAATGTCACTTCAATCGGGGTCGCACCATTGATTTTGAGTGATACATTTTTTGCTTTTGCAGTTGGCTTGCAAATTCTTTTTGCCGTGAAATTTTACCGTAACGGCGGAGCAAAAGAGCTGCTTGGAGCAATAGTGTGCGGATGTTCGGCAACTTTGATTAGGTCAATTAATTTGCCGATAATGCTTATCTCCATGCCGATTTTGATTCTGCTTAAGTGGCAAAATTCGAAAAAAAGTTACCTCTATATCGGCTTAAATTATCTGATATTGCTGATTTTTATCATCCCTTTTGCTGTCGCTAATTTTTGTAAAAATGCAGGCTTCACAATAGAATACAATGCACCTAAAGCTTTGATACACAACAAAGTTGCAATTATCGCTCACGCGGAAAATCGTCCGAGTGCAGAAATTTTGGATCAGGAGATGTCGCAAATAGAAGATTTGATTGAAAATAAAAAGTTGTCAATCGCTGAAAGAAATGAAGTTATCGTGCAGAATTATCTGGCGGCAATAAAAAAATATCCATATTCTTTCGCAGTAAGCCATTTCCCTAATATTTTGATAATGACTCCTGATTTGCCGAGTTTCTGTGAGAATTTAGGAGTTACAAGCGGAGATAAAGGGACATTGAGTGTCATTAGAAAAGAGGGCATAGTTGCAGGAATTAAACACTATTTCGGGGAACAGGCGACCAAAGTTTTAGTTTTGGCATTGCCGTTATTGCTGGTAACTATGGCTGGTTATGTCGGGTGTCTGATTGCTTTGATTAACTGCATTTGTCGGAGAGAGTATAAACTCCTCATCATTTGGCTGTTATTCTCATTATTGTACGTCATTATTCCGGGGCCGATTATCATGCCGAGATACCAATTAGCTGCCCTTTTTCTGATTTTCGGTTTTGCCGGTGGTATGGGGAGAGTATCAGCAGTAAACAGAAATTGCGATACCGGTATTAACGCTGAAGTTTTTTGATTTGGTCACGCAAATCAGCGGCTCGCTCAAACTCAAGTTTTTCGGCGGCATCGTACATCTCCTGCTCCAAATTGCGGATAATATCGGCAATCTCTTCTTCCTTGAGGTCATCAGAGAAATTTTGACTCCAGAACTTAAACTCTTTCTCATCCAGAATTGCCGATTTTTTAGCATTTTTCCTGCCGTTTTTCTGTCCGTCGGGAGAACTTAAGGAGACAATTTCGCTGATAGTTAAGCGTTCTTTTTTGACGATTGTCTTTGGGGTAATATGGTGTTTGGCATTATACTCCATTTGGATTTTGCGGTTAGCATTACTGCTTGTAATTAATTCATTCATGCTCGGAGTAATCACATCTCCGTACAAAATTACCCTGCCATTAGCATTACGGGCGGCTCGGCCTGCCACCTGAATCAAGGCTCGTCCTGACCGCAAAAATCCCTCTTTATCGGCATCGAGGATTGCCACTAATGCCACTTCGGGGAGGTCGATGCCCTCTCGGAGTAAGTTAATTCCGATAACGCAGTCAAAATCGCCGTTTTTGAGTTTGGTTAAAACTCTGACTCGTTCAATTGCATCCATCTCTGAATGGAGATAACTTACCCTGATACCCAACTCATTCAGATAATCAGAGAGTCGCTCTGCTCCCTTTTTGGTTAAAGTTGTAACAATTGTCCGCTCCTTATTTGCCACGGCTTCCCGAATGGCACCAATACAGTCATCCACCTGATTCGCCAGCGGACGCACCTCAATTAAGGGGTCAAGCAGTCCCGTCGGGCGAATCAACTGCTTAACTATCTGACTGCTATGCGATTTCTCAAAATCTCCCGGTGTCGCAGAGACAAAAATGGTATTCTGCATAAACTTCTCGATTTCCTCAAACTTCATCGGGCGGTTTTCCAGTGCCGACGGTAAACGGAATCCATGTTCAATTAGTGTTGTTTTGCGGCATTGGTCGGCTTTGTACATCGCATTAAGTTGCGGCAAAGTCACATGGGATTCGTCAATGAGAATCAGAAAATCATTGTCGAAAAAGTCAAAAAGCGTGTATGGTCTGGAGCCGATTTGCCGTTTCGCCAAGTGCATTGAATAGTTCTCAATTCCGCTGCAATACCCGATTTCACGCATCATCTCCAAATCGTAATTCACCCGCTGATAGAGTCTTTGTGCCTCAACAAGCATGCCACGCTCCTCAAAAAATTGTACCCGCTCCTTTAATTCTGCACGAATGGCACTCTCGGCTTCGGCAATACGTTCTTGCGGAAGTACAAAGTGTTTGCAGGGAAAAATTGTTACTTTGTCGGCATAATTTTTTAAGCGGCCGTTAATGTTATTGTACCGCTCAAGCGATTCAATTTCATCGCCCCAGAATGATACTCTGATAAACTCCTCTCTCTGCGGTTCAAAAATATCCACCGAATCTCCCCGTACCCGAAAATCTCCCATCGTCGGGGCGGTGTCATTGCGGCTGTATTGAATATTTACCAATTTAAGCAGTAATTCATCTCGACTGCACTCCTGATTGACCGCCAAATTTATACACATATTAGCGTAATCCTCCGGTGACCCCAATCCGTAAATGCTTGATACGCTGGCAACGACGATACAGTCTTTGCGTTCCGTCAAACTGCTGCTTGCAGAGAGGCGGAGTTTCTCAATATTCTCATTGATTGAAGCGTCTTTGGCAATGTAGGTGTCGGTTTGAGGAATGTAGGATTCAGGGAGATAGTAATCGTAGTAACTGATAAAATACTCAACCGCATTTTCGGGGAAAAAGGCCTTAAATTCACTGTAAAGCTGTGCCGCAAGGGTCTTGTTGTGAGAAATAATTAAAACCGGCTTATCGACTTGGCTTATCACATTTGCGAGCGTAAAGGTTTTTCCGCTGCCGGTAACTCCCTGCAAGGTCTGAAATCGCTGATGATTTGCCAAGCCATCAACTAATTTTTTAATCGCCTGCTCCTGATCTCCGGCAGGAGCGTATTCTGCTTTTAACTTAAAAAGTGCCATAAAATTTCTCCTCCGTCTCCTGCATGAATTTTTGTATTTCACTGCTGCCCATAGAGTTAAAATACTCCTCAATCGTCTTTATCTCGTATGGATAACGCTGATAAAAATTCAAATATTCCGACTCGGTTTGATAGAGAAAATCCTCAAATTCAATCTGTTCGGCAATGACTTGTTTGAGTTCATCAAGTGCGTTTGCAATACTTCTTTGAGAAGTTCCGAAAAGCAGTGAATTTCGGCAGTTTTGCAGCAAATCAATTAAAATTTGGGTCTTTTTGGCAATCTGCAAAGAGGCACTGAATTGAAAATTCATGAATGCGGAAATCGTATCGTATTTGATTAATTCTGCATCGGGCCGTTCTCTCATTAACAGCGGTAATTGGGTTAAATCAAAAGTTTGATAATTATTTGAATAATTATTATTTGCATCAAATTCTCGCACCTGAATTGTGCGGAGTTTCTCTAATTCAGCTTGCAATTTGACCGCAGGATATGGGCTTCCCGAATAAAAGGCGTGTTTTTTTGCCATGATTTTCAAGTATCGGCGGAAATTTTTATCACGTTCTTCGTCGGTCAAAGCGACAATTTTTTTGTTTTGCGACCGATAAAATTGATTGCGAATTTTCTGCTGTTCGGCAAAATATTGTTCTGACTGGTTCTGCAAATAGGGAATAATTATTTCTGCAAACAAATTTGAATCACTCTCATTGCGATTTTGTGCTTGAGTGCTTGCGTGAAGATATTTTAAAAGGATATGATTATTTTTTATCATGCACAAATCCAGCGTGAAGCGTGCCATATCACCCATAATTAAAACGTCAATAGAGTTTAACTCTTTGTCATTCAAGCACTTAAACTGCTCCGGGTGCAAATCCGCATCGCCGAGCAAAAGTAATTTAAGTCCCTGCATGTTTCGAATTTTGACAATCGGTTTCCATTTCAAATTATCTCTCGGAATCCGATTATCAATTGCCAAAGCTAACCAGCGTGGGGCTTGATAAGCTTTGATGGCGTGACTATCGCCGATGTAGGACTGCAAAATAAGCGAGATTAATTTCTCCCGAAAAGCAAAATCATTTCTGCAATCAATACTTTTGATATTTCCCAAGTAAATTTCCGCTGATTGCTCCTGCAATGCAAAAGTTTGATTATCATGGACTTGCAATTTATCATAAAATAATTTAAGTTTCAAACTAATTGCATCGGCATTTTTGCGTTTTTTCATAAGCCTTTTAACTTCTGAATCGGCTTTTTCCATGTAGGCGGAGATAAATTCAATTTTTTCGGCGGCAATCAGATTGTCAAAATGGACAGAAAGCCGATCATTTATTATAATGGTTCCGCCGTAAAGGCGTGAAATTATAATAAAAAATGCCGAAAATAAAAATATTTTTAAAAAAAATTTCATTTTATTCAATTATTTTTCGTGTATTTTCAAAAAAAACGGTTATATTACTTTAGTATGTATATAAATATAACTCAAAAAACTGAATAAACAAGTAAAATATGAAAAATAAAAATAATTCTAAAGCGAATTTTTATCCGTCAGCCCTGACAATTGCCGGAAGTGACTCCTCCGGGGGGGCAGGGATTCAAGCCGATTTGCGTACTTTTAATGCCTTTGCAGTGTATGGTTGCAGTGCCATTACGGCAATAACTGCCCAAAATCCGCAAAAAATCACCGCCATTCAAGCAATTGACAGCGAAGTTGTCGGAGCGGAAATAGATGCTGTTTTAGCAGAAATACCGATAAAATTTGCCAAAAGCGGAATGCTTTTTAATCAGGAAATTGTCCGTGTCGTCGCTGAAAAGGTAAAAAAATACAATTTGCAATTGATTTTAGACCCCGTAATGGTATCAACTTCCGGGGCGGTGCTTTTGGAGCAATCCGCAATTGAGGAGATAAAAAAATCTCTCTTGCCGATTGCGAAAGTAATTACCCCTAATATCCCCGAAGCAGAATTGCTTTTGGGGCAAAAAATCACTAATGAGAAAGAGTTGATTCAAGCAGCTCAAAAATTGGCGGCTCTGTACAATACCGATGTGGTGCTTAAGGGCGGTCACTTCGCAAATACACCCGAAGCCGTCGATATTGTGGTATTGAATCAGGAAGCGTATCGACTTAAATCTCCTTACTTGAAAAATTGTCGCCATTCTCATGGTACGGGTTGTACTTTCAGTGCGGCATTGTGTGCGTTGCTGGCATTGGGAACTCCTTTGGATGACAGCATTTTGGATGCGAAAACTTTTGTTTTCGGGTCGCTGGCGGAACCGGTGAGAGTAGGAAATAATTGCGAAGTTATGTATCCCCCTGAAATGGATTATTCTGAACATGTCAGTTTGATTGGAATTTAATAATGTTAAAAAATTACCGTCTGAAAATTTTAGCTCAAATTGTAATTGCCTTTGCAGCGGCAATTTACATGTTTCCACTTCAGGCGAATTGGGGGTTAAAAACTCAAACGCTTTTCGGGAAAAAATATTACGCCGTCTCCGATATTGCTAAAATTAATCACTTGCAGACTCGGCGAAGCGGCAAAAGAACTATTTTAAGCAATAAAAATCACGAATTTTATTTTACTGCAAACAGTCAAAAAGCCACTTACAACGGAATTGAATTGCTTTTGAGCCATCCTGTCGCCGACCACGGAGGCAAAGTCTATATCAGCTACACTGATTACAATACTGTCATGTTGCCGCTTTTAAGCAGAAAAAGTTTGAAAAAACAAACTATCAGAACCATTTATATTGACCCCGGACACGGCGGAAATGATGTCGGTGCACAAGGGCGATACTACAATGAAAAAAGTTTGACTTTGCGGTTAAGCAAAAAAATTGCCGCCGAGTTGCGAAAAGCAGGCTTCAAAGTGGTAATGACCAGAACTTATGATAAAACTTTAACGCTTGACAAACGAGTGGAAATTGCTAAAGGCGGCAAGGCAGATATTTTTATCTCCGTTCACTTCAATGCGGCGGCTGATAAGAGCGTGTACGGAGTTGAGAGTTATTGTTTTACCCCCGCGGGGGCGGCTTCCAGCAACAGCAGCAAAATTGATTGGTCAAGTTACTCCGGCAATAAATTTGACAGAAATAATTTCGCTCTGACTTACCTCATTCACCGAAATATCATCCATAATACCAAAGCACTTGATCGCGGGGTAAAGCATGCCAGATTTCTGGTGCTGAAAAAAATTAATTGCCCTGCCGTGCTGCTGGAGTGCGGATTTATTACCAATCCGAATAGTGAGAAAATCATCGGGCAGAATAACTATTTGGACAAAATCGCCAAAGGCGTTGCCAGAGCTATGATAAATTACCGAAATGCGGTGAGATAATCAGGTAAAAGGTGGTGAATTTTATGGATATTCCGAAAATTTTAACTGAATTTAAAACCACTCAATGGGAGCAAAATGTCCCATACCGCAACTTTACTACTTTCGGGGTCGGCGGAACTGCTCCGCTGGTTGCCCGAGTGAAATCCGATGTGGAATTAGCCGGGCTTATTCGCTATTGCAAGTGTCAGAATATTCCGTATCAAATTATTTCAGGTGGGTCAAATATCGTCGGAACGGATGAAGTTTATGACGGAATTATATTTTTGCTTACTCAAGGAGATTTTCGCAAAATTTCCGTAAGTGATGATTTGGTTGCCGTCGGGGCAGGAGTAAAAATTATTGAACTTGCCAACTTCGCTTTGAAGCATAATCTCGGTGGATTATCCAAGCTTGTCGGTATCCCCGGAGGAATCGGCGGTTCGCTCGTTATGAATGCCGGAGTGAGTGATGATGCAATCGGTAATTATGTGTTTCAAATTGTCGGAATTACCGAAAACGGCGATTTTTTCTGTCAGGATGGCTCGCAAATTGAGTGGAGTTACCGCCGAACTTCGCTTCCCAAAAATCTGATTATCACGGGAGCAGTATTCAAACTTAAAAAAATAAGCGATGTTGAGCAGGAGAAACAACTTATCCGTGAAGAACTTGCCAACCGCCGCAATCGTGAGCCTAAAGGTCGCAGTGCCGGATGTATTTTCAAAAATATCAATCCCCAAAACAATGCAGGTAAACTTATCGACCGATGCGGACTCAAGGGGTTGAAATCAGGCGACTTAACCGTATCAAATGAGCATGCCAACTTTATCGTAAATAGTGGCAATGCAACTGAAAAAGATTTGCTGGAGTTAATAAAAAAGATTCGAAGTAAAGTGGCGGAAAAATACCATTTTTATCTGGAAAATGAAGTGAAGTTTATAAATCAAAACAGTTTGAAAAATATAAAGGAGTCATTGAAAGTGCCGAAAGTTTTAGTTCTAAAAGGCGGAGTAAGCAGTGAGCGTGAGGTCTCATTGCGTTCAGGAAGTGCAATCGCTTCCGCATTGAGAAATGCAAATTTTGAGGTTGTCGAACTGGATATAACTGAGTGCAGAATTTACCCGGAAATGCTTGAGTGTGATGTGGTCTATATCGGACTTCACGGCGGATTCGGCGAGAATGGCGAAATTCAGAAAGTTCTTGAAGATAATAATATCAAATTTGTCGGGTCATCATCTGCGGCAAGCAGTCTGGTTATGGATAAAATCCGCTCCAAAGAATTGGCGGATTCGCTCAATATTCCAACTGCTAAATGGGCGAAAGTGCGAGACACTGAATTTCCGGAAGCGTTGAAACTCCCGGTGGTTTTGAAAGTTCCGAATGAGGGGTCAACTGTGGGAATCGAGATTGCAGAATCATTGGAAGAATATCAAGTTGCGATAAAAAAAGAGTTGGCAATTGCCGATGAAATTTTGGTTGAGGAGTTTATCAAGGGGGTTGAAATTACAGTCCCGATTATCGTTGACCATACTTTGACTCCGATTGAGATTCATTCACCGCACGGCTTCTATGATTACGATGCGAAATATGTCTATAATAACGGCAAAACTGAGTATTATTGCCCGGTTAAGAACGCATCGGCATTGAGTGTGGAGCAAGCAAGAGATTATAGCTTGAAATTTTTCAATGCGGCACAATGCAAAGACATTTTGCGAGTTGATTTTATTATCAGTGATTCAGGAGTGCCGTATTTTCTTGAAGCGAATAATTTGCCGGGGTCAACCGCTACTTCGCTGGTGCCGAAAGCGGCACAGCATGATGGTATCAGTTTTGAGGAATTAGTCGCAACTTTGGTTAGCCGTAATCTCTGAAGATACTTTTTGTCTATCGGGAGTCCACCCCCTCCCGGAAAACTTGATTTTTGAAAAATCATTGAATATTTGCAAGAAAATTGTAAAAAAATCTGTTTTTTTTGCAAAAAATATTTGCGGAGTGGTCGTTTTGGTGGTATGTTATGGAGAGTGAATATAATTTGACAATTAAAATTTAAATAAAATAAAAACAAAAGGGGATAAATTATGAAATTATTCGGAAAATTTTTGGTGTTGCTTGCAGTAATGATGACAAGCGTAATTGTATTGGCAGAAGCATGGGATTATCATGGCCCGAAACGTGACATTGTAACTTTGATTGTTTGTGCAAATTATGAACAGCCGAGATTGCTCGCTGAATTAATTCAGTACGAGAGCCGTCAGCCGTATTTGTTGATTCCGGCAAATGATCAGGGTGAAATCTATTTCTGTCCGCCGAAAAAACTCGGCAAAGCAAAGATTATTCCGCGTAAATCATTTACCAGAACCCTTTCTTTTATCAATCCCGACCAGATTATTGTACTCGGTAACAACAATTATGTGCCGGATTACTATGTAAAAGCTCTCCGCAAAATTGCTCCGGTGTCAGTTGTCGATGCAGAAACCTGGCAAGCTGCTGCGGATTTACTTGCTCCGATGCTTAATTTGTCAAAGTTGCCCCGCAACTATCGCAAGTTGAGTGCGAAACTCTCCGAGGGCAAATTCTATGTGCCTGATCCCCGTTCAGTAAATAGAAGTGCCGCCGCTTTGGAAATTGACAGCGACAATACTGCTTTCGATAATTCAAGCGAAGCAGTTGATGCTAATGGTGTTAAAGATAATTCAGCAGATAATCCGCCTGCATTCAATATGGCTGATGAGCCGTTGCTGGATGATGAAAAATAATTGCTTGCTTTAGTTAAGCTATTGCAGTTTAAGCTATTACGGGAGTTTGTGTAAAATGTCTTTTTGGAAAATTGCAGCAAATACTTTTCTTGAATCAATCAGAGAGCCGATTTATTTTATCATGCTTTTCTGTGCATTTATCATTATCGGCAATATGCCGGGATTGACACTTTTTGTCTTTTTCCAGCAGTTGAAAATGGTTATTGACAGTTCAATGGCGACGACTCTTATTTTCGGCATGATCGTGTTGGTTTTAAGTGCCAGTAATACCCTCGCAAGAGAAATGAGAAACGGTACAGTTCTCCTATTGATGTCCAAGCCGGTGCATCGTTGGGTTTTTGTTACCGCTAAAGTTTGTGGAATTATTGCTTCAGGAGTGTTGTTTACTGTGCTTTGTCACTTTGCTACTTTGATTGCAATTTTCACTGCGAGCGATCAATTCAGATTTAATATGTACAGCTATGTCGGATTCTTTTTGGTTTTGATCGTAGCACTTGCATTCGGACTTTTTATGAATTTCCAGCGTAATAGTTCATTTTCTGAACTTACCATAAAAAGTTTGGTTGTACTGCTTCCGATTTGGACTCTGGTCTGCAAATTCATCTGCGATAAGCCGGAGGTGGATATTTCTAATGTCATGTACGCCATGGTGTTGGTCAGTTATGCGGTCAGCATTATGGGGACACTGGCAGTGGTTATTGCAATTAAGTTTGACGTGGTAGCAAATCTGTTTTTCTGCACAATACTCTTTTTCGGCGGGTTGCTGTCAGGATATTTATTCCAACGGGAGACAGATTTTGTATTAATTAAATTAATTCAGAACTTGTTCTATGCGATTTTGCCGAATTGGCAGTATTTCTGGCTGGCGGATTCAGTAGCTTTGGGGAGAATGATTCCGGGCAAGTATCTGCTTTACGGCGGACTTTATACGATTCTCTATATTTTTGTGGTCAGTTTTTGGGCGATTGCCTTTTTCCAAACTCGTGAAATTGCCAAGGATTCAAGGTAGTATCTATGAGGAAAGCTATTATTCTGCAAGAAAATTCGCAAAACGGCGAAGTGCTTGCATATTGTCCGTATTGTAATGAAGAATTGGAAGTAAGCGATTTAGAGATGTTCTTTGCCTGCCCCTTTTGCGGCGGAGCTTTAGAAGATAACGATGATTTGCAGAAGTTTATACTCTCTCCCTCGGTTCGTACTTGGGTGTCTAAGTCTATGAAAAGTATTTCAGAGCGAAATAGTTAATTTTCAAAAATCGGGCATTGGGGGAGTTAAAAATTGAAAAAGCAAACTATGATTTTTATGAGCGGCTACGGCAGTAATGCCGAGGCGCTTTTAGAGTTTTCCACTAAAAATCCCGAAGCCGCATTTGAGGTTGTGGCATTAGTTACCGACCGCCCGAAAGAGTCACGAACTTACGAGATTGCCGAAAAATACCGCCTTGAGGTCATTGAATGTGATATATTTGAGTTTTATCGGCAACACGGTGAGGAACTCATAAATCTCGCCACCCCCGAAAGAGTTAAAATCCGAGAACTCTGGACTGCCGAGTTGTCTCGAAAAATTAAAAGTTCAGGTAAACAAATTGATTTTATCCTGCTGGCAGGGTTTGAGCCATTAAGCAATATTACTTGTGAATATACTTCATTGAATGTGCATCCGGGCGATCTGACAGTGGAAATTGACGGAGAAAGAGTTTTTAGCGGATTGGGGATAAAACCGATTGAACTTGCAATTGTCATGGGAAATTCAAGTCTCCGAAGCAGTGTAATAATCGCTCAAAGTTTTAACGGTAAAAATTCAGATATCGATGCAGGCCCGATTCTGGGTATATCAGAAGCAATTGCGATTGATTTGTGCGGAATTGAAGTTGATGAGTTGCGAGCAATTTATTCAGAGCGTCCGCCGAAGTTGCCGAAAGGGTATTCAGATAAGTTGCGTGAAATTGCGAGAAAGAATCTGGAAAAATTAAAATATTTCGGAGACCATACCGTCTTTGTGCAGGCGGCAAATGATTACGCAAAGGGCAATTTTGCAGTTGACTCTAATAATAATCTGTTGTATAAAAATGAAAATACCTTTATCCCGATAAAAACAGTTGAGTATTTCCGTAACGGCACTAAAAAGATTGTGAGGGAAGCATAGAGGCATGCCGTTGCCATCTACAGGTCATGACGGCGGTGAAATTGAATTGTCCGACAGGTCTGACGAGTGCGTGAGCGTGATAAGATGCGAATAGCATCTTTTAGGTCAAGGTCGATGACCTTGTGCGGAGTTTGAGGGTGCAGAACCCTCAAAAAAAGGCGGTGGCTGCTAAAAAAAGGCAGCAAGCCTGCTGCCGTCCACCGCCCGTCTGCGTTAGCAGACAGTTGAATCCTCGACTCAAAAAATTTTACCCAATCAGCCTAATCATCAGCGTGGAGCTGATGCCGAAAATTGGAAGCATCGAGTGTCCGTTGAAAGGTCATTAAGGTTTATTTTTTCGTGGGGAGTTGATTGCACTCCCCACAC
>JAFTJQ010000009.1 GCA_017456285.1 Lentisphaeria bacterium | reverse complement strand
TCGGAAGAGGACCAATTTTGCGAAGCAAAATTTGAGCCTTAGCGAAGTGTAACGCAGCGACAGGCAATTGATAGCAATGGAGCAGGAGACCTTTTGTTTCAAAAGGTTAGTGATAAAAACAATAAAAAATCACTCTGAAATTTATTTCAAAGAGTGATTTTTTTATTGTTTTTATCCTGCTCCATTGCTATCAATCAATACAAAAAAATACAAAAAAATGGTATCCGGAAGAGGAATTGAACCTCCGACCAAAAGTTTAGGAAACTTCTGCTCTATCCACTGAGCTACCCGGACACATTTTCATTTTACAACTTATAATATAGTTCAATTTCGGAAATAGTCAAACTTTTTTTGTTTCTTATTCTTTATTTATTTGAAATTATCGTTCTTTGTGATATATTTCATTAAGTGTATTTTTTTTATTAAAATTAAATTTGGAGATATTATGATGGAAGATATGCAGAGAGAATTAGAATTAATGGGAGCAAAGGCGGTCAAAGCGGCAAGAGTTTTGGCAGTAATGGATAGTCAGTCAAAGGTAAAATTGCTTTACGCCATGGCAGATGCGATTATGGCAAATAGCGACGCAATAAAGGCGGCAAATGCGATTGATATGGCAAATGGAGAAAAAAATGGTTTGACACCTGCTATGCTGGATAGATTATTCCTCAATGATGAGCGTATTAAGGGAATGGCGGACGGACTTAAAATTGTTGCTGATGAGGAAGACCCCGTCGGTCGAATTATCTCTGAAACTGCTCGCCCGAATGGGTTGTTGATTCGCAAAGTTTCAGTTCCGATGGGGGTGATTGGCATTATTTATGAATCCCGTCCGAATGTTACTGCGGATGCGGCAGGAATTTGTCTCAAGGCTGGCAATACGGTTCTGCTCCGTGGCGGCAGTGAGGCATTTAATTCAAATAAGGTAATTGCCGAAGTTATGAACAAAGCCGGTATGGATAATGGTTTGGTTGACGGAGCAGTTCAGTTATTACCGTGGACGGATCGTCAGGCGGTTAATATGCTGGTAAAACTTGATAAGTATGTGGATTTGATTATTCCCCGAGGTGGTGAGGGTTTGATTCGTGCGGTACAGAAAGAGGCGACAATTCCGGTTTTGAAGCACTACAAGGGGGTTTGCCACATTTTTGTTGATAAAAGTGCTGATCAAGTTAAAGCATTGGATATTATTGAAAATGCCAAAGTTCAGCGTCCGAGTGCTTGTAATGCGGTGGAGACAATTTTGCTTCATAAAGATATTGTTTCAGAGTTTATGCCGAAGTTAGTTGATAGACTTTTATCGAAAGATGTCGTGATTCATGCGGAGAAAAGTTTGTGTGCTTATTCGGATAAAATTCAGGAAACTTGCGAAGAAGATTTTTACCGTGAATATTTGGCAAAAGAGCTTAATATCAAAGTTGTTGCCGATGTCTTTCAGCAGTCGAGCATATCAATAATTATGGCTCAAAACACAGTGATGCAATTTTGACCGATGATCAGAATAATGCAGAAATTTTTCTTGCAAATGTCGATTCATCAACGGTTTATCACAATGCGTCAACCCGTTTTACTGACGGCGGAGAGTTCGGAATGGGGGCTGAAATCGGTATTTCAACCGATAAACTTCATGCTCGTGGACCGATGGGAGCTAAAGAGCTGACCATTTATAAATATTTGGTTTTGGGTGATGGTCAGATTCGTTAAAAAATAACGTGGGGGGATAGAGGATTATGCCGTATTTTTTGAAAGTAAAAGAGCGAGAACTCGGGCCATTTGAGGAGCGAATAGTTATCGCACATTTGATTGACGGAGAGATAAATTCAAGAAGTTTAATCAAAGAGGGCAGAGCAGGTGAATTCAAAAAAGTGGAGGATACTCCATTTAATGCGGTTTTGCCGAAATTAACTGCCAGATGGCGATACAATATCGGTGCATTGAAGCGAGAATATTTGTTTATGATTTTTTCGCTTTTGCTTACTTTGGTGCCGATGTTGAATTTTCTTTTTGGTTTGTACAATGACAGTTGGCGAGGGATTTTGCTCGATGCCAAGTGCATGGGGGCAATTTTTACGCTGTCGGTAATCGGTTTTTTTGCGACTTGTTACTTCTGTTGGATGTTTGCCTACCGCTGTTATCGGGTGGTGCCGAAAAGTCAATACAATATTACTCCCGGGTGGCGGATTATGCTTACTTATATTCCGATTTTCCGTTTAGGCTGGAATTATGTAATGTGGTGTTCTTTGGCATCGAAGCTCAAACGTTTGACAAATTACACGATGAATTGCGGTCGTGCGGCGGCGATTTTTTATTCAACTAATATGATTATCATGACGGTTTTTGCTTATCTGGTAATTTTTTTCAGTTGGCCGCACCGTATTTTGGATTTAACTTTTGACCAGCAGCCGTGGCAGAATTTGGTCGGAGGGGTTTTTGTCGGAGTGTTATTATTGAGTTTTATTGGTTCGGTTGCGGCTTTTCTGATAATGACCTATCGCATGAAAAATGCGGCATTGGCAATTTTGCGGCACCGCTATGCTTATAATGTTGTCGGAAAAAAGATTGAGTCGCCATTTATGTTGTCGGTTTTGACAGCTCAAAGAAAACGCGACAAGGCCCGCCGTTGGGGGCATGGTTTGGGAATCGGCGGAGTTTTGGTTCTGTGGCCGCTGCTTTTTATCGGGATACCGTATTTGGTGCTTTATATCGTCGGCACGGTTAAGTTGGATAATACGGCAAAAATGTATGAAGATTTCGGAGTACCGTATACTCAAAAAGAGTTTGTAAAAACTTTTAATGAGGCGAATGCTGACGAAAATGATGCCGAAAAAATAGAAAAAATATTAAAAGCTGATATAAATTCATTAGATAATGAAACGTTGGAAAATTATTATAATTTTTTGAATCAGACAGCAGATAATTTTTCGGCAACGCTGGAGAAAGATTGTATAAGGCAACAGATTCTATTAAATTCTTTATTTAGTTCCAATCGCAATGAACTCATGCGTGAAAATCCCGGCTTGTATCTATACAGCTGGACGCCGTTTTGTTTGATAAGCCGAGCCGATATGGGGCGAAAAATGTTAAATTGCATTAAATTGGCAAAAAGTGGTTCTTATGTTGCAAATAATTCTAATTTGCCTGCATGGAAAAGTTCCAATGTCATTCTGAACAAATTCGGTTATGATAGGAGTAGTGTGATTGTAATTTTTAGACGCTATGGCGAAAAAATTAATGAAATTCGCATTGCGGCGTATAATATAGCGTGTGCTTTGCAAGCAAGAAATAATGGTAATTTTGAACTCCCGAAGTACAAAAATGTACTCGACGGAAGCAATTTGATTTCTGCGGAGGTAAAATAATGAGTGAAGATTATGCAAGCAGAAGAAAAAAGAGAAAACTTTTTGTCTGTGATTTAATGTACACCCCCGATATTTTGGAAAACGGGGCGATTCTGTGTGAAGGGGAGAATATTCTCGCAATCGGCGGTATTTCAAGTTTTGACTTGGAAGATAATATCGAAGTTTATTTTTTCGAAAATGCTTACGCTACTCCGGGTTTCGTGGATATTCACATTCATGGAGCAGGTGGTTTTGACAGTTCAGCAGTGCTGGAATCTCCTAATAGTTTGAACGATATGAGTTTGGTTTTGGCAAATCGGGGAATTACCTCGTTTGTACCGACGGTGGTCTCTGACCAACACGATAAAATGCTTAATAACTTGTCGGAACTTGCCAAAGTTATCCGTCAGGGCTGCCGGGGTGCCGAACCGATCGGAATTAATGTTGAAGGGCCATTTTTGCACCCGAAAAAATGCGGAGCACAGGAGCTGTCTGCTATTGCTCCGATTGACCTCGGCTATGCGAAAGAACTTATTGCCGCAGGGGATGGGTTGATTAAATTAATGACCTTCGCTCCCGGATTGGATAATGCAGTTGATTTGGTCGAACTCCTCTGCATGAATAATGTCGTGCCGTCAATGGGACATAGTGTCGCAAGTGAAGAAAAAACCTTGCGTGCTATCGATGCAGGAGCAAGCCATTGTACCCACCTTTTTAATGGTATGCCGACACTTCACCAGCGTGATATGTCCATAACCAATGTCGCTTTGACCGATAATCGAGTTACGGTTGAATTGATTATTGACGGCCGCCATATTGATCCGAGAATGGTTGATTTGGCATGCCGCTGTAAACCGAAAGATCAGCTTATAGGTATCAGTGATTGCACTATGGCGGCAGGTATGGAGAATGGTGAATATCGTATCGGCCCGACTAAAATTATTGTGGAGAATGGCTACACCAGTACCGATGGCAAAATTTTGGCAGGTACGACTACCATGCTTGATTCGGGGTGGCACTGCTTAATGGGGTACGGACACCTGGATGCGATTCAGGCGGCAAGAGCCGTAACTTCCAATGCGGCGAAAAGTATCGGCTTTAATGACCGAGGTTTTTTGCGTCCGAGATTGCTGGCGGATATTGCCTTTTTTGAACGCAATACCCACAAACCACTGATGACGGTTACTCGCGGAGAAATCGCCTATGACGGCAAAAGTAATTACAAAATAAAGGGAAGAGAATAATGAAATATCAGCTCCTTGACAGCGGAAATAAAATGAAACTTGAACAAGTCGGCGAATATCGCTTAATTCGTCCTGCACTCAATGCTTTTTGGAAACCTATGCTTCCCAAAGCAGAGTGGGACAAAGCCGACGGTATCTTTGTTCGAAACAGCAGCGGTTCAGGCAAGTGGACTTGGTACAAAAAAGTACCTGAACGCTGGGTGGTAGAGTGGGGCGGATTCAAGCTCATTATGAAGCCGACTAACTTCGGACATTTGGGTTTTTTCGCTGAACAGTATCAAAACTGGGATTTCTTCCGTGATTTTATAAAAAATGAACTCGGAGGCAGTGAGGCTTCGGCATTAAATTTGTTTGCTTACTCCGGGATTGGTTCAATGGCGATGGCAGAAACCGGTGCAAAGTGCTGTCACCTCGATGCCGCCAAAGGTATGGTCGATTGGGGACGGGAGAATTTGGAACTTAATCGCAATAAAGTACCTGATTCAATACGTTGGATAGTCGATGATGTAACTAAATTTTGTAACCGTGAAATTAAACGCGGGAATAAGTATAATTTAATCGCCCTTGACCCACCGTCATTCGGGCGAGGTGCAAATGGGCAGGTCTGGAAAATCGAGGAAGATTTGCCGAAATTATTGAATTTATGCAGTCAATTGCTGGATAAAAGCAAGAAGTTCTGTGTGGTTTTAAGTTGTCACTCCCCCGGTTTTTCAGAGATTGTTCTGGAGAATATGCTGCGAGAAGTTTTCGGCAAAGGCGAATTTATCAGCAGTGAAATGACTATTCCTGAATCAACCGGTCGTCTGCTTCCGGCAGGAATAAGTTGCCGATTTATCAAATAGTGCATGGTTCCATGGAATTGCACTTGAATTTTTATGGGGCGTTGATCGTTTCTCGTTAAAAAAATGAGAACGAGTACGCCCCGAAATTCTCTTTGACGGAATTGATATACATCTTTGTATTCATGCTTTTATCACTCCTTATTTCTATCTATTCTTATTTTTTTTTGAAATATCTGTAAAAAAATCGATTTTTTTGTGAAAATAAAGTGCTTTTTATTTGCGATATTGCCTAAATGGGTATATATTATCGTCGGATATGTGTATAAATATTTTAAATAACTTGGATTTTTTTATGGATAACTTGAATTTGAGGAAAAATTTACTTAAAAATTGTCATAAAATTGTGGTTAAAGCAGGAACCAGATTATTGACTGATAGAACTCGTATTGAGATTTTGGTTAATGGTATTGCAGAATTGAGAAAAAGAAACTATCAGGTCATTTTGGTAACTTCAGGTGCCGTCGGTATGGGCATGAAGGAGTTGGGTCTTGAGAAACGACCGAAAAAATTGGCGGAAGTTCAGGCTTTAGCGGCTATCGGGCAGGGGAAATTAATGGAGATTTATGAGCAGCAGTGTGCTGAACATGGCATTAAAACTGCTCAATTGCTTTTGACTGCAATGGATTTAAGAAATCGTTCTCGCTACTTGAATGCGATGAATTGCATTAATGCGTTGCTTGAGAATGGAGTATTGCCGATTGTTAATGAAAATGACTCCGTTTCGGTTGATGAACTGAAGTTCGGTGATAATGATATGCTTGCCGCTATGCTCGGCAGTTTGACCAATGCGGAATTGACAATTATTCTGACCACAGAAATCGGCTTGAGAGATCGCGATGAGAATGGAGACTTGAGTGACAGAATAAGCGTAGTTGAGAAGTTGGATGATTCGCTTATGGATATTGCCCAGGGAACAGATAATTCTGAATTTTCAATCGGCGGAATGAGTTCAAAATTAAAAGCGGCACATCTGGTTATGGCAAGTGGTAATTATCTCTACATTGCCGACGGCAGAGAGGCGGATATTTTGAAAAAAATTGCTGACGGTGAAGATGTCGGAACGTTATTTTTGCCGATGGAGAGAAAATTGCATTCCAAAAAAATCTGGATCAACTTTTTCTCCAAGTGTTCAGGGAAATTATATGTGGATTCAGGAGCGGCAAATGCGATCAGCGAGAAGGGCAAAAGTTTGTTGCCGTTGGGTGTAAAAGCGATTGCAGGAGCTTTTAAGCGTGGTGATACAGTGGAAATTATTGACCAAAAAACGCAGAAAATTATTGCTCGTGGTTTGGTTAATTATGACGCAGAGGATTGCCTCAAAATTATGCAGAAGCACTCAAAATCTTTAGCGGAAGTGCTTGGCAAAGATAGCCCTGATGAGGTTGTTCATCGTGATAATTTGGTTTTGATATAAGGAAGTTGTCTCTTTCGATTGAAAGAAATAGTTTTGATTGGTGAAAAATAAGGAATAAAAAATGCGTTTTGTTTGTCCGAATTGCAATAAAATTGTTCAAACTGATATTTTACATCTCGGTAAAAAAATCGAGTGTGAGTATTGTCACACCGAAGTTGATGTGCCGCAGGATCACTATAAACCGGGAGTGATTATTAATGATTTTCAGATTGAGCGTGAGATTGCCAGAGGCGGAATGGGAATCGTTTTTCAGGCTCGGCAGTTGTCGCTTGATAGAAGCGTGGCACTCAAAGTGCTGATGAATAATTTCTCTGAAGATACCGAATTTATTAAGCAGTTTATTCAGGAGGCTCGTGCCGCCGCTAAACTGAATCACCCGAATGTCGTTCAGGCTTACATGGTCGGCGAAGAGGACGGAATTCTCTTTTTTGCCATGGAGTATATTGACGGAAAGACCATGAAGCAGATCCTTGCCGAAGAGAAAAAAATTGAACCTTTGCGGGCAACTAAAATTATTTGCGATATTGCAGAGGCACTGGACTTTGCTTGGAATGAATACAAAATAGTGCACCAGGATATTAAACCTGACAATATCATGCTTACCGGCAAGGGACGCGCTAAATTGGCGGATTTGGGCTTGGCAAAAGCAGGCGACACCTCAATTTTGGATGATGACGGTGATGAGGTACTCGGCACTCCGCAGTACATAAGCCCGGAACAGCTTTTAGGTGAAAAAACCGATGTGCGAAGTGACCTTTATTCGCTCGGAGCGACTTTCTATCACATGTTGGTTGGAGAGTTTCCTTACGTTGGGGCTGATGCGAATGAGATTGCCCGTAAGCATGTTTCAGAACAATTGATTCCGCCTAAAGAGAGAAATCCGCAAATCCCTGCGAGATTGAGTGAAATTATCGTTAAATTGATGGACAAGGATATTAATTTGCGTTACCAATCCGCTGCAGAACTTGTTAAAGATTTGCGTTATGTAATTGATAATTTTGATAAATTAAGTCAGGAAGCAAAGGTGAGTGAGGCTTCGACGAAAGAAAAAGCCGCCGCTTCTACTCCCGCAATTCCGAAAATTATGAAAACTCCTCCCTCGATCGGGCTTAAGAAAAAAGAGGCTGATGCCCCGAAAACTGATGTGCCGAAAGTTGAGGAGACTAAAGAAGAACCAAAAACTTCTACTCCCGCTCCGTCGAAAATCGGAGGTGCAGGACCCAAAATCGGGTTAAAGAAAAAAGAGGAAGCTCCTGCTCCGAAAGCGGAAGAACCTAAAGAAACTGAAGCAAAAAAAGCAGAAGAACCCCCGAAAGCAGAGCCTAAAAAAGGTGATGACAAGAAAAAAAATGCGGACGACAAGAAAACTAAAAAGAAACCTAAAACTGCCCCACAGGAGAAAAAGTCTAATGGTGCAGTAACGGCGATTGTTGTAGTGCTTGTTATCGGATTGCTCGGTGGAGCTGCTTGGTTTAAGCGTGATTACATTAAGTCTCTTTTGAATAAAGGCGATAGTGCAACTACCGAGAGTGCCGAAACTGCGGAGACCGCAGAGAGTACACCTGCTGCACCGCCGAAAGTGGTAGTGCCTGATAAGCCGAAAGTTGTCGTTCCGCCGAAACCTAAACGGACTTATTTGGAGGATTTAACGGAGTTAAAAACTTTTATTGCTCAAAATCCGAACAAAGAAGATGAATTTTTGTTGAGATTTGATAACTTTTTAATTAAATATCCGACGCCGATGAATGCGGATGAGCGGGATTTGTATGCGGAAGTTATTGTAAGTTATAATCTCATCGATGAGAAGTTGCGAGTTTTCCCCGAGCGTGAGAGTGCTTTGAGAGATCATATGAGAGATATTGAGTTACGCAAGGATGTAATTCGTCAGGCAGAGGAGGCGGCAGCCCAGAAACGCTTAACCGAGGAACGCATTGCCGAGGATAATCGCAAAAAAGCAGAAATGGAAGCTCAAAAAAGAGCTCGCGAGCAGGAGGTTAAAGCCGAAGAAGCTCGTATCAGAGCCGAATATGTAGCAGTGATTGCACCTGCTTTGGATAAAATGCGGGAACTCTTTTGGGCGGCGGCTCGTGATTTGTCGAAAAAATCAGAGTTGCAGCAATTTGTTGATAAAATCCGTGAAACTTATCCATTGCGTGACTATGCAATCCGTCAGGAAGCCGAAGTACAGCAGGATGTGATTGCATTCGGCAGATTGCTGCTTGCCAATGTGGATAAAACTAACTCAATGTATCAAGTTTTTGTCGGTAATAACAATAAATTCAGCAATCTCCAATTTTACAAGGGGGTTTTAATGGCGGTCAGAAGTACCGATTTCCCGAATCACAAAATTCGTATTGAAGTGCTGAAAAACGGCAAAACTTATAATTATTCACTCAATAAAGACGATAATCGAGAGGTTTTATTCAAGAAAGTCGTGGAAAATAATAAAAATTTGAATATCAGAGATTTGGAGTTTTATTATCAATTGTTCTTTGATTATGACAAAAATCAATTGCAAGGTTCGGCAATTAATAGTTTTTGGAGAACTTTTTTATCTAAGTCTCTTTAATGCAGAAAGATACAGCAATATATATGGAAGATATTTTTAAGGGCGAATGGGTTTGGGAGGCAGCCGAGGGTTTCGGTTGCGTGGTCAAAGTAACAAAGCATATTCACCATGAAGTTACTCCTTACCAGACCATTGATATTTACGATACCGATAAAGTCGGCAGGCTTCTGACGCTTAACGGCATTATTCAATTAACAGAATTTGATGAATTTGCCTATCAGGAGATGATGGCTCATACTGTGCTTATGGGATGTCGTAATCCGGAACGAGTGTTGGTTATAGGCGGCGGAGACGGCGGAGTTTTGCGAGAGATTGCCAAACATCCTGAAGTGAAAAAAATTGATATTTGCGAGATTGATGAAGCGATGGTTCGGGCGGCAAAAAAGTATTTGCCGTCGCTTGCTGTCGGTTATGAGGACGAGAGAGTTACTCTTTATATCGAGGACGGCAGTAAATTTATTGAAAAATACAATGGCTATTATGATTGCATTATAGTTGATTCCACTGATCCGGGCGGAGTAGGAGATCCCTTATTCGGCGAGGATTTTTATCGGAATATGCGTAAGGCTTTGCGTGATGGCGGCGTAATCGGTTCTCAATCAGAATCTCCGTTTTTATTACCTGAAGTTGTGAAGCAATTACAGAAATTTACCGGGAAATTTTTTGATTATACCGCTTATGGAATGTTTTATGTTCCGACCTATCCGATGGGGCAAATCGGAATTTGTATCGGCGGAGTGGGGGTGGATGCAACTTGTGTACAGCGGCCGATGTCGGATAATTTGCAGCGGCAATTGCGTTACTATAATCCTGAGATTCATGAAGCTTGCTTCAAGTTGCCCGAATTTGTCAAAAATATGTTGAAAAAAAGCGAGTGATTAAAATGTCGGAAAAATTTGAAAAATTAATCGCTTTCAAAGAACTTGGATTGAGCGGCAAAACCTTAAAAGCATTAGAGAAAAAGGGCTTTACCGAACCGACTCCGATTCAAAAGGCGGCAATACCGATTTTGCTTCAGGGGGAGCATGATGTAATCGGTCAGGCATTGACGGGTACGGGCAAAACTGCGGCATTTGCTTTGCCGATTATTGAGTGCTTAAAAACTGAATCTTACGGCGATACGGTAAAAGCACTTATTCTGACGCCGACTCGTGAATTGGCGATGCAGGTGGCAACTGAATTTGAATCGTTGGCACAGCATTCGGCTTTGAAATGCGTTTGCGTTTACGGCGGTCAATCGATTGATATTCAGATTAAAGTTTTGAGAAAAGGCTGTGATGTAATTGTCGGTACTCCGGGAAGAGTTATTGATTTAATGAATCGAGGAATTATCGAACTTGATGAATTGCAATTTGCGGTGCTTGACGAGGCAGATGAGATGCTGAATATGGGGTTCGTTGAGGATATTGAGTATATTCTTGAGGCGACTCCGAGCGATAAAAAAATGTTGCTTTTTTCGGCAACTATGCCCGAACCGATTATGAAAATTGCCGAGAATTTCATGCGGGAGTATGAGATTGTCAATGTCAATAAAAATGAAAATACCAATACCGACTTGACTGAACAAATCTATTATGAGGTAAAAAGAGTCGATAAATTTGAAGCACTTTTGCGAATCATTGATGCCGAATTGGATATGTATGCAATTGTTTTTTGCCGAACCAGAAATGACGTCGATGAATTGCTTGATAAGTTGCTCTCTGCAAATATCCGAGTTGAGGCACTGCATGGTGAAATCAGTCAGCTGCAGCGAACCAAGGTGATTAATAACTTCAAAAGTCGTAAGTTTAATATCCTGCTTGCTACCGATGTGGCGGCAAGGGGAATCGATGTTAAAACTTTGACCCATGTAATAAATTATTCTATCCCCGAAAGTTCAGAAATTTATGTTCATCGTATCGGCAGAACGGGCAGGGCGGGGAATACCGGAACGGCAATAACTTTTGTTACCCCCGGCGAGACTCGGAGAATTGCCAAAATCCGTAAGGAACTCAATGTTAAAATTGAGAAGCGTCAACTCCCCGAAGGGGCGGAGATTGTACAGAAAAAAATTGCCGAATTAGATGAAGTTTGGGCGAGAATAATTACTAATAATCACCACAAATGCTATCAACATATTGCAAATAAAATGTTGGCAAAATATGATGCAGAGGAACTTGTTGCGGCGATTTTGAGAAATAGTTACAAAAATACTTTGATTGCGGATTCTTATAAAAAAATCGGTAACTCTCCGAGCGAGGGCGATCAGAAAAAAGGTAAGAAAAAGAAAAAAGAATCCCGATTTGAGCGTGACGGCGGTGAGCCGATAAGATTATTTTTCGGTATCGGCAAAAATGACGGTGTCGGTGCTAAAAAGTTATTGGATATGATTTTTGACCGAACCGGAATCAAAAGTTACATGATCGGCAAAGTCGATTGTTATGATAAATTTTCCTATGCAACGGTATCTGAAAATGATGCGGCGGAAATTATTGCCGCATTCAAGCGTGGAAAAGGTAAAAAAATTAATGTGGAGTATGCCAAGTAAGTTAAAATTTTTAACAATAAAACAATAAAAAAGGAGTAAGATTATGAAAAAAATGTCAGTATTAATTTTGGGTGCAATGGTTTTAACTATCGCTAATGGCTGTTGCCTTTTGCAGAGTAATTGCGTTGCTTGCGGCAAGGAAAATTGTGCTTGCGATTGCGAACCGTGCCGTATGCAATTGGATTATGTCAAGTGCTTTGATGCTGATAAGTTGTTAAATGATGCAGACGAAAAAACAGCAACTTCCGAAGCTGATGCTCAGGAGGTAAAAAAAGCAGAAGTAAATCAAACCGTACAGCAAGCCGTAAATGCAACAAAAGCTGAATCACAGAAAGTTCATGTAAAAGCGATTCCATCGTATGTTGAATTTGTTTTAGTTGCAAATTCTTTGCGTGGTGCGGCTGATATTAAAGAACAACCCGAAAAAACGATTACAATGATTTTTACTGAAAAAGATGGTCAAGTTATCGTTGCAGGTTGTTCAGGTGTAAATCGTTACTTTGGCAATGCGGCAATTACCAAAGAATCTAACGAGGTCAAATTTGATAAAATGGGATCAACCATGATGATGGGACCGGGTATGGAAGTTGAAAAACTTTTCCTGCAAACTTTGGAAAAAGTTGCCAAATACAGTGTAGTTGATGACAAACTATCATTTATGAATGCGAATGGTGAAATTTTGGCAGTATTTCAGTTGAAAAAATAATTTGCTTGAAATATGAAAAAGAAATTGATGAATTTTTTGAAGAATACAATTAATGAATTGATGGATTTCGGTAAATTAATTGCTGAAAATATCAAGAAAATTATTGCGTGGAGAACTTTGATTGAGTTTATTTCCCTACCGATAATTTTTTCAATATTTTTCTGGTGGATATTAAATGCTCCTTATGCTCAAGTACAGGATATTGCAGTAATTTATCTATTGGTAATGGTATTTTCGGTAATATTGATTTTGAGTTTGCATTTCAAACCATTCAGAAAATTTCTTTTTTATCAGATTTTGCCGTATATAATTGTGGTATCGGAGCAGCTCAATTTTGAATTGACTTCGCAATTTGAACTTGAGAATGCGATTCGTTATGGTTTGGCGTTTTCATTTTTCGGTTTATTGACAGACTTCGGGGCGACTGTGATATTGAGTTCACTGAAATTACCCAAAGTTTCCGGGGTAGTTTCTGCTTTGTGGCAAATAATTTTAGCGGCTCCTTTTGTCGGAGTTTTGTCACGCAATCTTTTCGGTAAATCAAAAGTGGAGTTAGAGACTGTTACTGCTATATATCAAACCGATTTAACTGAAGCAATTTCCTATGTGTCGGAACATGCAAGTATTTTGTGGGCAATTGTTTTTCTCCTGCTTTTGATCGGCGGAGGGATTTTTTACTACTTAAAAATGCCGAAGTTGGTGATTTTGCAAAATATTTTGTGCCGGGCAGTAATAATTATTATTTGTGCTTTGATTGCGTGGAGTTCAGTAGCGTCAATCCATAAAATTTATCGCAAAAGTAAGTTGTGGCTTTTTTCAATCATGCGAAAAGGAGCGGCTTTTAAGCAGGAGTTGGTGCTTTTTAATCAAGAGGCGGAGAAAAGGCGTTTGGTGGCATTGAGTTCGGAGGAGGCAGAGAAACTCCTGTCGCGAGGTAATGACGGGCGTTTTATATTGATTTTAGGTGAATCAAACAGCCGAGATTATATGGGGTGTTACGGGTATTCGCAGGATACTACACCATTTTTGAGTAAAATGTTAACCGATGAGCGTTTCACTTTTTTTACGCAGGTTTACTCCAATCATGTGCATACAACTGAGGCTTTGAAGTATCTGCTTTCGGAAAAAAATCAGTACAATACTCGTAAAAATTTGGGAGCAACGCTTTTTGACGTACTCCGTTATTGTAAATACAAAAGTTATTTTATCAGTAATCAATATGTTTATGATTGCTTCCGTTCACCCGTAAGTGCGATTTCACAGTCGGCGGATTATATTAACTATATCAATACCGAAATGGACTTCATTATCAGAAGAAATCGTTTGGATATTGAGGCAATTAATGCACTTAAAAAACTCGAACTTGAGAGCCGCTCGGTGGCAGTAATTCATTTAATGAGTTGCCATGCACCCTATCAGGTGCGTTATCCTGACGGATTCAGAGAAGATTTGCCGAAGCGTTATGAGCGGGCAACTGCTTATTTGGACTATGTGCTTTCAGAATTATTCACTTATGCGATGAATAATGATTTTATTGACGGCGTTATTTTCGTTCCTGACCATGGGGAGGATGTAGTTTTAGGCGACCATGACAGTGCGATTTTCACTCCTGATATGACCAGAATACCGATGATTTGTTACTTGAGTGATAGTTATATTAAACGCAATACCGAACTGCAATCGCAGTTAAAAGCGGCAAAAGATCGGGTTTTTACCAATGATTTGGTTTTTGATTTTATGCTGGATGTTTTGGGGATAAAAAATAAATTTAATGAAGCCGAGTTGCAGTTGCTGTCAAGCGATTATTCTTTGGATTTGCAGAGCGGCAGAACGTTGCACGGACGGGCAGATTTAACAGGAAAGATGATTAAATAATTTATGGAAGAAAAGTTATTGCAGAAAATTATAAGTTTTTTTAAGTGTTTCGGAGTGAAAACTCCGGTAATTAAAAAAAATACCTTCATCGTTTGGGAACCATGCAGTAAATCTCATGCGGAAGTTGTCCCGGGATATGTCAAGTATCTGCTTGATTTGGGGTATCATGTTTCAGTGTTAGTAAATGTTGAGCGGTATTGGGAAGGGCTTTTTGACCGTTACGCAAAAAATGATAATATATCACTTAATTTCATGTCCAAACGGAATATCAGAAAGTTTTTTAAGACCAATGATTTAAGTTCGGTTAAAGGAGTTTTGGTAACTACTGTCGGGAAGTTGTGCAAAGATACCGATTTGGAGAGTGCCTACACCCACTTCGCGAAGGGGGTTGACCGCAAAAAATTATTTTTCGTTGAGCATGATGCGAAAATCGCCATTGATGAAAATCGTTGGTGCGATAAAGTAATTACTTTAAGAAAATTGAATTACCGAAATGCCGAGAGCGTAGTGGTTAATCCCCATTACTTCGGCAAAGTTGAAGTCCGTGGCAAAAATTCCGATGTAGTGAATTTTGTTACTGTCGGTGCAATTAATCCCAAACGCAAAAACAGCACAATGATTATTGATGCAGTAAAAAGTTTGCATGATAAGGGGATTGAGAATTTCCGAGTAACGGTAATCGGTAAGGGGAAACTCAAAGATTTGCCTGATGACTTGAGAAAATATTTTGATATTAAGGGACGACTTGATTTTCGAGATATGTATTCTGAACTCGAAAAAGCCGATTTTATGCTTACGGCATACGATGATGAGAATCCTTTGCATCAGCGTTATAATACAGTTGGCACAAGCGGTAATTTCCAGTTGGTTTACGGATTTTTGCTGCCCTGTGTAATTATTAAAAGTTTTGCTGAATTGAATGGATTTAATAGTGAAAATTCAATCATTTATGAGGGCGTGTCAAGTTACGCTTCGGCAATGGAGGAAGCGATTAATATTAGTAGCAGTGATTACACGAAGTTGCAGAATAATTTGCAAACTTATGTCAAGTCTTTGTACGACAGTTCATTAAAAAATTTACAGGAGGCTATCAATGGATAATGGCGATTGTTTAGTTTCGATTATTACTCCGATGTATCAGGCTGAAAAATTCATTCAGCGGTATATTGATATGGTATTGGCTTTTGATTACCGAAAATTGGAGTTAATCCTGGTTAATGACGGCTCAACTGACCGCACGGATGAGATTGTAAATGCTAATCGTGAAAGATTGGAAAAGGCAGGAATTGAACTCAAGTATCTCAAGTTTGAAACAAATTTCGGTCAAGCCTATGCGGTAAATGAGGCTTTGAAATTAATCACCGGCAAGTATATGCTTTGGTGTGATGTCGATGATATTTATTTGCCCCATTGCATTTCAAAACTTATGGAGGCATTGCGGAATAATCCTGATTGCAAAATTGCCTTCAGTAATTGCGTCGTGGTTAAATATGATGATTTGGAGAATCCGGTAAAAATTCCTAAACATCAAGTCGAGCATAAAGATATTTTGGCAGATTGTATTTTTGACAGAAAAATGATGAACAGCCCCTTGCGAGGTTTTGTTGAAACGGAAGCATTGTTTTCGGTATTGAAAAATAAATCAATTTATGTTTCGAGGTTAGGGCAGAATTTTCAAATTATTATGCCGGTAGTTGCCCGTTACAAGTGGGCTTATGTGGAGGAGGTTTGTTCTAAATACGTTCTCTATCCATCAAGTCATTCACACACTTGGAATTTAAGAAAAGCCAATCGTGATTTATTAAATCTTTTTATCCATATTTTTGACGATATGGATATTCCGGAAAGCAAAAAAAGATACTACAAATTTTTGGCTTATTACAAATTTGTGATGAGAGAATTGAATAATCTTTTGAGAATAAATATTAATTTCAAGCGTAAATTCATTCGAATAGTTTTATTCAGCAAGGAAATTATCAATACTGAATGGAATAAATGAGGTGCGATAGAGATAAAATGGTTAAAATTCCAATAGTTTTTTGCTTTGATTCCAGAATTATCCTCGGGGCGGCGGTAACAATTAAAAGTTTGATTGAGCATGCCGAGGAGACTACTTGCTATGATATTAGAATTTTTCATTCTGAAATCAGCGAAAAAGACCAAAAATCTTTGCAGTCACTGCTTGACGGAACTTCGCATGAAATGAAATTTCATTATATCAATCCTGATTTATTCAAGGGTGCACCTCGCAGTTGCGGTTCATGGACGGAGATTGTTTACTACCGATTGCTGACGCCGGAAGTTCTGACTGAGTATGACAAAGTTTTGTATTCAGATGTTGATGTTTTATTTAAATCTGATATGGCGGAATTGTACAATACCGACTTAAGCGATTATGAGGCGGCAGCGATACCCTCCTACACAACAGAGTATTTGAAGCAGACTAAATCAAAACGTTACTTTGCAGAAAATAAAAATGAAAAAAATTACATGTCGGGTTTAATCCTTTTTAATTGTCAAAAAATGCGTGAGGAAAAAACAGTTGACAGATTTTTTGAGGTAATTAAGACTTTTAATAATCGTTTGGTCTATTTTGATATGGATGTATTTAATCTCGGCTGTACCAAAATTAAGGATTTGCCATTAAATTATTGCGTATTTGAGAGCCTTTATGAGTACACCGATGTAACAAAAATCAGCGAATACCCTGCAATCAGCGTGCTTTATTCCAAAGAGGATTTGGAGAGAATCAAAGCCGATACTAAAATAATTCATTATGCCGGCAGACTCGGCAAACCTTGGCAGAGAAAGTGGGTTCCGGAATATTATCAGGAATATATCAATAAACTTCCAGCTGAATTGGTGCGTTATACTTTCAGGGATTTTCGCAAAAGTCTATTGTCCAAGCCGAAGTATCCAAGCCAGCATTTTGACGTCGTGTTAGTGAATTTTTTTCACTCCCAGAATTACGGTGCTTGTCTGACTGCCTACGCCTTGCAGGAGGCGGTAAAAAGTTTAGGGTACAGTTGTGCTTTTGTGAATGAGTTTCCCGCCAAGAAAAAATATAATTTGAGCTTCGGAACGCTTTTTGTGAATAAGTATTTAAAATTGATGCCGAAGTTTAATAATTTAAAAAAAGCCGGCATGCTTGCGGATAGTTTTATTACAGGTTCTGATCAGGTTTTCAGACCTCAATACTTGAAACGCAAGTACAAGCGTGATAGATATTTATTGAAGTTTGTTCCTGAAACTGCGAAAAAAATTGCTTTCAGTGCCAGTTTCGGAATAGATGAGAATGAGTTTATTAATTCAAAGAAGGTTGTTGTCAATGATATAAAAAATGCCTTAAAAACTTTTGATTATGTATCAACTCGGGAAGATTCAGGAGTGGATATTTGCAAAAAACAAATACACATTAATGCAGAGTGGATTATTGACCCGGTCTTTTTGATTGAACGGCAAAAATACCTTGAGTTAGCGGCGACTGCCAAAGGTGATTACCGAAATAAATTTGTAACTTACGTTCTGGATAAAAATCTTGCATATGATGAACTCTATCAAAAATTGAGCGATAAGTATCAGCAAACTCCGGTGCATTTGGCAAAAAGTTCTCTTGCCGTTGAAGAGTGGCTTCGAGCGTTTCTGGAGGCGGAATACATCGTTACGGATTCATTCCACGGAGTCTGTTTCGCTTTGATGTTCAATAAAAAATTTATTGCCGTGGTGAATAAAAAACGCGGTGCTACCAGATTTGAGTCGTTACAAAAACTCTTCTCGCTCAATGGTCAATTTGTTACGGATTTTGAAAGCGGCAATATAGATTTTGAAATGTATGATGCCGAGAGAATTAATTGCACTATTGAGGAGTGGAAAAAATATGCATTGAAAGTTTTAGCCGAACAATTGGGTACTAAAAATAATAAATTTATTACCGCTAACTGCACAGGTTGCGGTGCTTGCTATAATGTCTGTCCCCAAAATGCGATAAAAATGGTAGAAAACAGTGAAGGTTTTTTGTCCCCCGTCGTCGATAAAAAAATGTGTGTTGATTGCGGTTTGTGCAAAAAAACTTGTCCGACTGTGACTTCGTTGAAAAATACAAATTCCGCTTCTCCGATTAGTTATGCAGTTATGGCAAGTGATGAAATTCGCCTGTCAGGTGCTTCATCTGGCGGAGTTTCACCGATTTTTATGGAGCAATTGATTAAAAACGGCACTTATGTCGTCGGGGCAGTTTATGATGATGATTGGAGAATTATTCACAAAATTTCTAATCAAATGGACGATTTGGCGAAATTCAAGGGGTCAAAGTATTATCAGAGCAATACCGGAAAAGTTTATTCGGAGACAAAAAAACTTTTGGATGCTAATCAAAAAGTCTTATTCAGCGGTACTCCGTGCCAGATTGCCGGGTTAAAAGCGGTTTTGAAAAAAGAGTATGACAACTTGCTTACAATTGATATTGTGTGCCACGGCGTGCCGTCATACAAAACTTTTGAGATGTTTATTCAGAATTTATTACTTAAAGACGGCGAAAAACTTGAGTTTGTTGATTTCCGTTCAAAAAAATACGGGTGGCACAGTGAACTTACAATTATCACACGAAGCAATATTGCTGAATATGAAAAAAAGCAACAGCAAAATTCCTTTATGACGGCTTTTTTGAAAAATTTTTCTTTGCGGAAATCGTGCTTTAATTGTCCTTTTCAGAAAACTCCTCGCGAGGGTGATATAACTATCGGTGATTTTTGGAAAATTGCCAAGTATGATGAGAAATTAGATGACCGCAAAGGCACTTCAGTAGTGGTAATAAATAATGAAAAAGGGGAAAAATTCTTTGATAGTGTCAAGTCAGAATTTAAATTGGTGCAATCTGTTCCCTATAAATACGCCGTCAAAGGTAATAAAACACTCATTAAATCAACCGATTTTAACCCCGATAGAGATGAATTTATGGCAAATGTCACCAAAGAAAATATTGAAACTCTATTAATTAAGTTCGTCGGCGACAAATTTGAGAGGTAATATGAATACATTGAAATTAAAAAATTCTATTTTCAAGATCTTTATTGAGTTGTTTATTTGGAATAAAAAAACTCGTTCAAAAATGAAGGCAAATTGGACAAAATGGCATTTGCGAAAATATGTGGATTTTGCCGTCAGAAATACTTCGATTGAGCAAAGTAATGCCACTGTATCAGATGAAAAACCGATTATTTGGCAGTATTGGCACCAGGGAATTGAAAATGCTCCCGAACTTATGCAAAAATGCGTTAAGTCGGTTAAAATTCATCACCCTGATTGCGATGTGAGAGTGCTTTCATTTGATACGATAAAAAATTATGTTGAGATTCCGCAGCGATTTTATGATTTGTTGGAGCAAAAAAGAATATCGATTGCCATTTTCAGTGATATTTTGCGATTGTATTTGCTAAAAAATTACGGTGGAACTTGGATAGATTCGACCTTGTATTTTACAGATCGGATACCGCAGGAAATTTTTGATTCTGAATTTTTTGTGCTGCAGAAAAATCCCGAAACTGATGCTTTCGGAGATAAGATGTCCTGTTACTTTATCAGGGCGAAAAAAAATAATTACTTTACTCGTTTGATTTTGAATACATTGGAGAAGTATTGGGCGGAAAATAGTTATTTAATACATTACTTCATGTTTGAGCATGTGGTTTCTATGTTAAGCGAAGCAAATGATAATTTAAAAGAATATTGGGAAAAAATGTACTTTATGAGTACGGATAAATTGGGGTTGCTGCGAAGAAGATTGTATGCGGACTTTGATGAAGTTGAATATAATGCAATCAAAAATGAGGTTTTTTTGCATAAATTATCATATAAAATTTTGCAGGAAGGTTCTTCCGGAAAATCTTTTTATGATAAAATCATAGGATAATAACAGTGATTTGTGAAATTGAATGAATTATAAGGAATAGATTAAGATGAAAGCGATAGTTTTAGCAGGCGGATGCGGTAGTAGGTTGTGGCCCTTATCGCGGGATATGTATCCCAAACAGCTGCTGTCGATTGATGACGATAGAAGTCTTTTGCAGCAAACTATTTTGCGGCTCGGCAAGCATGTGGATTTGTCAGACGTTGTCTGCATTACCAATATCAAACATACAACTGAAATTAATCGCCAGATTGCTGAATTAAACGGCACTTCAAAAGTTTTGGGCGAGCCTATCGGCAAAAATACCGCTCCGGCGGTAGCCGCCGCTCTTGAGTATTTGCGTAGAGAGTTTGATGAGGATGAAATTGTCATTATTCTTCCGAGTGATCACCTGATCAAAGATATTGATAAATTTAATGAAACAATCGAAAATGCCTGTGCCATTGCAGAACAAAATTATATTGTAACATTCGGAATTAAAGTTGATTATCCCGAAACCGGTTATGGATATGTCAAAGTTGCTGAAGCGTTAGGGCAGGGCTTCAAGGTTGATAAATTTATCGAGAAACCCGATGCGGAGACTGCCGCCAAATATATGGCAGATGGTTCATATTTTTGGAATGGCGGAATTTTCGTCGGCAAAATTTCGGTAATTCTGGCTGAATTTCAAAAGTATATTCCTGAAATTTTTGATAATTTAGAGTCTATAAAGTTCGCGAATGGACAAATTTATTATGAAAGTTAAGATAAAATGCCGTCAATCTCAATTGATTATGCTGTAATGGAGAAATCAGATAGAATTTCTTTATTTCCATTACTC
>JAFTJQ010000053.1 GCA_017456285.1 Lentisphaeria bacterium | reverse complement strand
GGTTGGATTGTGCCTTCACTACGTTCAGGCTCAAATTTTGCTTTGCAAAATTGGTGGGAGAGTTATCCGAAGGTGTCTTTGTTCTGATGTAGATTGTTTTGAATTTGCTTTTCTTGCCTTATAACTCAAGCAAAAAAATTATCGGCAACGTGCTATTCCTTTGGTTGGATTGTGCCTTCGCTTCGTTTCACTCCGCTCAGGCTCAAATTTTGCTTTGCAAAATTGGTGGGAGAGCAGCGTTGTTTTGTTTAGGAGAGAGGAAAACTTTTTTTCTTGATTAAAAGAAAGAAAAGTTTTCCTCTCCCCTATAATCCCTCTCTTTTCAAAAAAAGAAAATGATATATAGGCAGATAGGTCAAAGCGGTTTGTCTTTGTGCGTGAGCGTTATATTAAGTGCAGGAAACTCTCTTCTTTCTTTCGCAGTGAAAGAAAGAAGCAATAGATAACTATATACTCCTTATGGGGTAGAGATTTGGGCGTTAGCGTAATATCAGGGGCAGGAAATTCTTTCCTGCTTCCGGGAGTTTGAGGGACGGAATTAGTCCCTCAAATGGCGGTGGCAACTAACAAAAGTGAAACTTGTTTCACGACCTAGCCCCGTCTGCGAAAGCAGACATTGAATCCTCGATTCAAAATTATTTTTATTTATTTTATTTAGGTTTTACTTCCAATAATAAGTATTTCCATTCATTATATTTTTTACCACAACTTTTTATTTTAGTATTTTTCCAATTACAAATGTATTTTCCGTTTAATGAAAAATCTTTTCCATCAGTTGGCCACCATGGAGATTCTTTTTGATTTTTCCAGTTTTGATTGTTTTCATAAGAGATTGTACGCCCATTATAGAGTTCAAAGTCTTTATGGATTATATCGTCTTTGTTAGAACCATTCCAATAAATTGGATTGTTAGATAAAAATATACAATAATTAGTAACTGTATTTTTAGCATCTTCCATTCGTTTGACATCAAACCAAAAATAACAACAAGATAATGGATAAGCACCTTGGTTATTTAATTCTAATGTTTTGTCAAGCATTATGGTTGTTGTATTAGTTTTATACTTTAATTCGATAAAGTGTATTTCATTTTCTATTTTTATGGCAATATCGTAATAAATTTTTGTTTTAGCACCATCTTGCACTTGGACCGGATATTCCAAAAAGATTTCTGCTTCTGGAAAAGTCTCGTGTAATTTCCATGCTAAAACATGTTGAAAATCAGCTTCAGAACAAAATGCTCTATCCAAATTGTCCATAATATTTCTAATTGTCTCTGTTAAATTTTTTTTACTCATTTTTTTACCCTATTACTATAATACTTTTTCTTTTTTGCGTTCTTTATACATTTTCACACATTTACAATTTTTGCAAGTTGCTTCTTGTAAATATGTGACCATATTATAGTTTTGCCATTTTTTATCATGTTTTTCTCTAAAAACATTTCCATATTCTTTATTTAAGGTTTTTATTGTTAGAACTCCAAATTGACGGCATATAGGACAGCGGTTGCGAAATTTTTCAGAGTAATAATATGACAGTATTGTTATAAATATTGATATACAAAAAGCAAGAATTAAAATGGTTGTCTTTACAAAAAAAAGCATGAAGCCTGAAACACAGGCTATAATTGCGAACCAGGCAAATACAGTGCCCCATGCAGATGATATAGCCCTATCGTTTTGCATATTGCGATCTTCTGCGAATTTCCAATGAGTTTGACTTTGTTGCATAATATCCCTCTTATTGATAATATTTATTGTTATTGTCTTTTGCTATTTTATGAACTTAAAGTTCCATAACTTCTATTTCTTTGCCATATTGTTGAATTATAGAACTTGGAGCTTTTCTATCTCCCCACTCTGTTCCATCATCATAATAGACATGATAAATAAATAGTTTTCCAGTTTTTATATCTTTATTAAGAAATACTTCTTTTTTTGAAATGATACCATTAGGAACTACACTATAATCTAAATAAAAATTATTTTCATTTAAAATATTAGCCAATTGTTCACCATAGACATTATATGGAACAAGATGGAATTGAATTGCTTTAATTGTTTTATGACCATTATTGGTACCTGTGATGATAATTTCCGGCATTTCAAGTGTATTACGCTTTAATATTGCCCTTGCAGAAATTTTACAGGCACCATCAAATTTTTGAGTATAGTTGATAGGAGAGCTATTATAAGACGTCTTATTGAGATAATTATCTATTTTTGAACATAAATTCAATACAAAAATTAGACTTATTCCTCCCCATATTAGCCCCATTATAATTTCTTTTGGTTTTAATTTTCTGTTATAATCCATAAATTTTTACCTCTCTTGTTTAATGTTATTTATTAATTGACTTTTTTATACTGATAATTTTCGACTTTTTTGAGAATAAAAAAAGGCACATTCCGAAGAAGTGCCGAATCCTACGTCTGGTACAACGCTACAATATCACACATAATCAGAACATGCCATATATTGCAATATATATGGATGCACTAAATTTCATGATATGTAGTTCATCTAATATTGAAGTACCAGTTCAGGATTCGACGATTACAATCAGTTTTGTTTTTCTTTAATTTTCAATTTAAAAACCCTTTTTAATTAGGTTTCAATTTAATATACTATTAATATATGGAAATTGCAAATAAAAAATTTTAGATTTCGCGAATTTATTTGTATTTAGGGGAGAGTGAGTTCAAATATTCCGGCGTCTTCGTTGCTACGTGTCTTTGAATGACGGTGCTGAAGTTTAATCAATATCTTCGGACAGGTCGGGGACAAAGGGGTGGCGGATATACTCGCAATCAATAACTTATGATTTTATGGTAATTTTGTAGTTATTTAATTTACTTTACTTGTTTTTCTTTTATTTGCGGTTATATTATAATAATATCTGGTTTTATTATTAAATTCTAAACATAGGAGATTTTTATGAAATTTTTATCGGGATCAAAATTTTTACTTGTTTTTGTATTGGCTTTTGTTTTAGTTGGGTGTTGCGGAACTAAACTCTCGTATCGTGACAGCAATACCACTTTCGGTGCGGAAGCGGTTAAGCCCTTTATTGAATCCGGTGAATTAGCCGGAGTTATTACTGTTTTCTGCAAAGATGACTTGCAAGAAGTAAACTGTTCCGGTTATGCTGATTTGGAAAATAAGCGTCCGATTACTTTGGATAATACTTTTATGCAATGTTCGCAGACCAAAGGTTTTTGCGGGGTAACCATTGCGATGCTCGTGGAAGAGGGCAAACTTTCTTTGGATGATCCTGTTGCTAAATATCTGCCTGAATTTAAGGAGTTGAAAGTTAAAGTCGAAGATGCTGATGGCAAAACTTCTCTTGTCCCGGCAAAAAATGTTTTGACTGTTCGCATGGTAATGAATCATACCGGCGGTTTCCCCTTTGAAATTCCGACGAAATCAAAAAAAGGTTGGCCAAGCCTTTCTTTGCGTGATACTGCACGAGAAGCCGCTGCAAATCCACTGCTTTTTGAACCCGGCACCAAAGCTAATTATTCAAATACCGGTATTGATATCGGTGCGGCAATTGTGGAAGTTATTACCGGGCAACCCTGGGAAGTATTTTTGCAGGAACGAGTTTTTAAACCGCTGGAAATGAACAATTCTACTTTTAATCCCAGCGATGAGCAGCTGGCAAATTCAATCCTTTTGTATCTGGTAGGCGTGGGAAAAAAAGCCCAATTCCGTGAATATCATAACGCAATGCCTTTGCCGCACAATGGTCCTAATGTTTATCCCTCTGCCGGGGCAGGACTTTGGACTACGACCAATGACCAACTCAAGTTTTACAAAATGTTGATGAACCTCGGTGTCGGCGAAAATGGTGTGCGTATTCTCAAGGAAGAAACCGTTTTGAATTTTCTTGCTACATCCACTCGCCCCGAAGCTCTTGGGAATTACTCACTCGGTTTGTTTGCCGATTTCAAAAATGGAACTTTCGGTCATGGCGGAGCATGGGGGACTTCTGCTAATATTAATTGGCGTAAGAAAGAACTTCGATTGATTGTTGTACAGTTAAATGGTTCATTAAAGCCATTGTATGACAAGATTAATGAAGCTTCTAATAAGTTTTTTAACATGCAAGCTGATACTTCCGCTATTGATGAATATACCGGAAGGCTTAAATAGAATTGCCAAAATCAGCAATTTTTGAAAAATAATTTCACTTATAAAAAATAGGGAAAATCGTATGAAATTGATTTTCCCTATTGTATTTTATTCGGAGATTGTTAATACTTCACTCGAGTTTTCAAGCATTGCTAATTTGCTGCTCAACTCCTGATGCCTTTGCCGATACTCATTCTCGATAAGTCTAAACTCTGACTCAAGCAGATCAAGCTGCTGGAGTAACTCAAATTCTGTTCTATTCTTTTCGAGTCGGTGTTTAGTGTTTGTTGTTTGATTTTGCATACTACCTCCATAAAATTTTTTCGATGTTTATTTTGTTTGTTTTGGAATATAACTGCTAATTCAGGGTGCTGTTCGCAACGTTGCTTGATATATTTGTGGACTCCCTGTCGGGTAATTTTACGACGTTTCCCAAGTTCGGCGATGGAAATTGTCGGGTCATTGAGTTTTTCGCTTAGGAGTTCGATAGTGGTTTCATCAAGCGATACCATAAAGGCGATTAACTCGAGCATTTCTGCTTTGGAAAACTCTTTTTTATCTGAATTAAATGCCTTTGCCCTTGCGATCGGCGTTGCCTGAATTTTATTGTCATAAAGTTTCTTGCCTCTGCTGTTGATTAATAGCGGAATATCTAAGCTATCTTTGCAATAGTTAAGATATTTGCAATTTTTGCATTCAGCTTTATTTTCTGAATATTGAGCATAACAATGCATTGTTTTTTATCTCCTATGTATTAAGTTTTATTTTTATATAAAATTAAGTAATATATTAATGATAATTATAATATATCCCTTTTTTTCATAATTGCAAATATTTTCTTTAAATTTTTAGATTTTTTTTACTATATAATGGATATTTTGTCAACCCATTAATTGTAACTATTTGATAATAAAAATGTTATCCATAAAAAATTTTCTTTTAATCAAGTGCTGAAATTGGCAGTGCGGCGATAATAACTATTTTCAAATTATCACTAATTGCATTTTGGGAATTGATTTATTGTTAATTCGGGTGTAAAATTTAGTAATGAAAAATTATTCAGGAGGAGAAAATATGAAAAATTTTATTTTAGGTGCCGCATTAGCCATGTCGGTTTTTTGCGGTTGTCGAGTGATAGATGAATCTCATAATTACGCCGCTGACCAACTACAAGCCAGAATGCTCGGAGAAAAATTTGCCAGGAGTTTTGCCGAAGCAGATTCGCAGACATTTATGGACTGTCTTTCAGCGGAACTTCGTTACAGCATGAACGAGGAAAAATTTGCCACCTCGTATCAGCAAATTACTGAGAAATTCGGAAATGTTGAGAGTTGTGAATTTTTGAGTGAACTCGAAAACCCGATTTATGAAATTCAACTTTGGAAGATGAGTTTTGAAAAAGACCGAACGGTCAATGACATGGTTTTCAGAGTTTTAATGGCGGAAGACAGCGGAAAAATGCAAGTGGTAAGTTTTGCCTTTTTATAGATAAAAATTACAAGGGAGGAGAATATGAGGAAAAATTTTATTTTCAGAGGAGGAGCTGCAGCTCTGATGATTTGGGGGAGTGCAGTATTTGCAGATGATAAAGTACCTGAAGCAAATCCGCACGATCCGTCTTATTTATTCAAAGATAATGCTATTACTGCTGAAGCGGAGAAAAAGGACGGCGAAAAAGTAAGGACTTTGCATTTTGTTCAAGATGATGCTCAAGATTATATGGTGTCAAAAATTTACATCTTAAAATACATCCAATCAAATGATATTTATCCGTTTGTGACGGCAATGGTGAAAAGATATAACATGAATTCCATAGTCAATTGTATCGAGTACGGTAATGATAACTTGCAATTTTTGACAGTAACCTGTCCCGTTAAAATGATGCCTTACGTTGATGAATTTATAAAAATCGCCGACGTAAATATCGAAATCGACGGTAAAGTTCCCGGCGATATTATCAAAGGTACCGGTATCACTCGTGCGGTCTATCGCCCAAAATACCGTTCAGGTCAAATCCTGGTGGATATGATTGTTAATTCTTTCGTCAATAATGGCCCATACAGTTCTTTGTACGGCTATGATGCTAATTCAAATCAAATTTACTGGAAAGACAATACGACAAACACCGAATTTATCTATCAATTTTTAGGTTTTCTGGATCGTCCGGCTCCGCAGATAAATTTGACTTTTAATATTTATGAGGTGCGAGAAAGTGATTTGCGAGATTTGGGAATAGATTATCTGGCGTGGAAAAACGGTCCCGGTTTGAATTTATTTCAAGCAGCTTATCAGGCTTTTGACATAAGCAGAGCAGGGGAATTGGCAATGGCAGCGGCATCGGGCGGATTCGGAGGATTTTTCTTTGCACCGCAATTTGATGCAAGTTTTATTAGGATTTTGCAGCAAAGCGGCAGGGCAAATCTCCAAAATACGGCGACCTTGACGGTGGCAAATTCTGATACGGCTTCGTATAATATAGCATTTAATCCGCAATTGCAGAATATTATAAAGAGTAATAATGATATGAGTTCAATTGTTCCGTCGGGAGTATCGTCAAGCGGGAGGTCTCAGTTGGAACTTACTATCAATCAACCTATTGTAAATTTGCACGAGGGGAGTGAAGTTGAGTTTGAAATTGCCGATTATAAGCCCGGCAGTTACGCACAGGTGCCGTCAGGAGCACTTTTTTTCGGCTACAATATCCGGAGTGCAAATGTCGTTGAGAGAAATAATTACGGAGTTGAACTGGTTGAGACAAACAATATAAGCGGAAATTTAAGCATGGAACTTAATCGGGAAAAAATTGTTGCTTCATGGGAAAAATTACAGGAAGTTGAACAACTTGTAGGAGTTCCCTTTTTAGCTGAAATACCAATACTCAAGTATTTATTCAGCACTACTACTACTTCGCAGGAGCGGGTAAAAGTTTACTTGACTGTCAAAGCGGAAATGCTTGACTCCGCCCAATCATTCAATCCCGTACAAGCAGGGGTTTTAACTAAATTACGCTAAAGGAGAATTGCAAAATGAAAAAATTAATATCTTCTATTTTGATTGCCGCAACAGTATTTCCTTGTATGAATGCTGCCGATAATCCCGGAGTGCCGAGAGATTCAAATTTTAATAATACCGGCTGGTATGATGGTACGCAAGTGCATGCCAGAATCAACGTCAGAATCGATGATGAAACGGAAAAAATTCATTTTATCAGAGATAATAATGACCCGCGAGTGGTGACTAAAGCGTATCGTCTTAAAAATATTGACGCTTACGAATTTCGAGATTATTTGAGGCAGATGGTGCAGGCAAAAAGAGTTGGTAATACTTCGCTGCTTCAGAATTATCCGGGAAATACCAATAATCCCGATATTGCGACATTGAGCAGCGTTGAACCGACAACTCCGGCGACAAGTCAGCCGACTTATAATCCTGCTTTGCAGTTGGGAAGCAATACTGCGGTTGAATGCTTAAAGTATGTGGACGGCACGGGATTATTGATTATCAGTGCCGAGGAATATCGCTTCAAAGACAATGAAAACGGCTGGGGATTTGACCGAATTGTGGAGTTTATGGATCGACCGCAAATGGGGGCCAATTTGGGTACGCAAGTTTTTTTCTATATTCCTAAATTTGTGCCTGCCAGAAATCTGATGCCGTTGATTCAGAATGTCGGTATGAATGTTTTTGACGTTACGGAAATCTGGCAGGGACAGGATTTGGTGGCGTATGATTCTGATTTGAACTGGTTGATTTTCGACACAACTAATTACTCCATGTCAAATGTTGAAAAAATGCTGAAAAAATATGACGTGCCGATACCGCAGGTGAAGTTAAAATTTGATATTTACGAAGTTTATTCAGAAAATGATGACAAAATCGGTCTTGATTTTCAGGCGTGGAAAAACAATGACGGAATGGATTTTTTTGCCGCCGGTGCCAGATTCAGAGATAATTGGCAGGCAGTTTACGGCGGAAATTTGGAAAACAATAACTGGAATAGAACTGCTTTCTATAATTTTAATCCCAGATGGAATACGAGGTACATCGATTTTCTTGTATCTAAAGGGCATGCTAAAATTACCCATTCGGGCGAGTTAAGTATTCGCAACAATACTCCTGCGGAATTTTCGCGAACAACCCAGATTTTTTATATGGACAAAAGCGAACAGGCCCCTGATGCAATTACAGTGCCTGACGAGGGGATTGGAGCGTACAAACTTTTGAGTGAGATTATCAATAGCGTTGCAGGATCAAGTGATTTCCCAATTGGCAAAGCAAATATTGAAAATACTGCTAAATCAGCAACTTACGGATTTACAATGCAGGTGAATAATGTCTCTGTAAATCTGCTTGAAAGTCGATTTGACATAACTTTAAGCAACAGCAGTTTGATTGGTTTTTCTTCAGATGGCACGCCGAGAATTGCGGAGGATAATACGATTAATTTGACGGTATCATTGCCTCACGGGAGTAATAAATTTGTTATCGGCGGTTTGAAAAAACAAGAGGAAGTCAAGTCAGATTCGGGGATTCCGTGGTTGAAAGATATTCCATTAATCGGGTATCTGTTTGCCAGCAAAAGTACTTCGGTAAAAAGTAGTGATTTAATCATTGTCGGTGAATGCAGTTACGACGGAATTTTGGATAAAAAAGTACATTTGAAGAGCAAAACATTGCCGAATACCAGATAAGTAACAAAAAAAAGGCTATTGCATTAAAAACGCAATAGCCTTGATTTTTTTATTAGATTTTGTTTTTCCAATAGGATTCGCTCCAGGTTTTGCCGATGGGAGCAAGCAGATATGATTTGGTGGTCATAGTCCACTTTCGTCCTTGATTGTCAAAAATTTCAGTGGTGACCAGATTGGTTTTTAAGTAAGAACCTTTGTGCGATGCAATTTTGGCAAAAATTACTCTCGGATTACTCCAATTAATCAGCTCCTCAATGTTTTTTTTGACAGAGCCTCGCACATAAGAAATTTCGGTTATCTGGACTAATTTTGAGATACTGTTAATTTGATTTATCGGCAACATTGTATTTGTGTCGAATGGGCATTGCACCGCAGCATCCCAGTTAACTATCGGGGTGAAAGTTGAGTCTTGTCGTAGGGAGTAACCGCATTGGAGCGGGGTTAACTTAAAATCCACCCATTGTACTTTGTAATCAGTTCTGCCTCGGAGCGAGTATCGAGAAGAGTCAGAATATGATTTATAGAGCGATGAATTGCTAAGTAGTTGTGCTTCCACTTTAATTAGATACTCGATTTCGGAGATTTTTTTAGGAATTACCTTAGTAACAATGCTATTTGGTTCTGCCCATGATTCCGCAGAATTGCCGGTAATATTTTGAAATAAAGTTAAGTCAGACTTAAGTACCTGCCAAGTGCTTTTGAAAATCACCTCGGGATTTGGGAGTTCGCCATTAATAAATTCCGAGAGGTATTCTTCACGACTGAATTCCAGCATTTCAGTTTTGATTTTTCGGAAAATTAATTTGATAAAAATTCCGTTTGAAAGATTTTGCGTGCGTTCAATTGATTGCAAATAGTAATCTTCATCGCCGATTGGGGAAGTTTTATTTAATTCAAAATTGCTGATAAATTTTTCTGCTTCAGCAGAGTTAACAAAATATTTGAGTTGTTTGGTTCGTTTTTCGGAATCGATTTTTTCATTGACTAATTTTGCTTCGACTAAAGCGGGAGAGGCGGTAATTTTTAACGAAAAAGTATAATTTTCGTCATTATTGATTTCAGTTGAAGTGCAAAAATAGCTTTTGCCATTAACTGTAATAGGTTCGCCGATTTCAGGAATTGATAAATTCTGATAATCGCCGTAATAATCATAATGAAATACAGTTTCGGGTATTTCGTAGTTGCTGTCATGGATTTCTATTTTTGAGTTGCGTAAAATTAATTGTTCAGGATTTTCCGGGTCAAAAAATATTTCATTGTTTTCGCCATCAGTAATAGAATTATTTACTTCACGATAATTAAAAAAATCGACTTGAAAAGTGAAATTATTTTCAATATTTTGAATATTTATTTCATGGATTTTTAAGAAATTATCTTGAATGTAATCGTTGTCATCAGTGTTAGGCAAGCGGAAAAAGTCGCCGATTTTACCACTCCATGAAACTGCTTCATCGTATGCTTCTTTGGGTGAAGTGCTGTCGCTTGAAATAATCCAGCTCCCCTTGCAATTTATCTGACCATTTTTTTTAATTTCGTGGGTAATGCCGATAAATTTACAGTTTGTAATCATAAAAAACTCCTTTTTTCAAAAGGGCGAATTTGTCAACTTCGTATTGTGTTGACCGCTATGAGCGAGTATGCTTGCAATAGTCGTTTTTTTGTGGAAATTAACGCCGCCTCCACTTTTCTACGCAAGGTCAGCGACCTTGACCAAAAGAGATGCGAAAATTTTTTATCCATATTCATGGACGAAGGCAACAACTTTTTGTTAGTTTTGGCTCGTTTCACCTGTAAAACCAATTACATTTTTCTAAAAATCACATCTAAAAAATTATAATAATTTTTATTATTTTTACTTGATTTTTATATCGATAGCATTATATTGATGTACGATTAAATAACTTGTAAAGGATTTGGGAGATAAAAAATGATAAGTACTTATAGCGCAGAGGTTAAGCCATTTTGCCCTATTAATATTTTATCTTTTTACAATTTTCCAGTTTTTCGCAGAAGAGAAAAACTGTCTTGCGTGAACAGTAGTGAACGCAAGCAGAGCAGAGCAGAGCAGAGCAGAG
>JAFTJQ010000052.1 GCA_017456285.1 Lentisphaeria bacterium | reverse complement strand
CGTTTCCGATGGTTGCGATTGTGGCTCCTCTTTTGCTGTAATTCCCTCTCTTTTAGGTACTTGCGGTAGGGCGGCAAGTGGAATATCTTGTTTTTTTGCAGAAATATTTTCCTCGCACAATTTAAGGAATAACTCCGCATCCTTACGCTCCTGCGGATTGTCGCATAAATTCAAAAACTCCCGATAATGGTAAATTGCCGAGATCGGGTCTTGTAAATTTTCATCATAAATACAGGCGATTTTTAAGTGAATATCGGGAGAGTTGCTTCGCTTCTGTAAATATTTTTTGTAATAATCAATTGCCTCTTGAAATTCTCCCTTTTCATAAAGCAAAGCTGCTTTGATTACCAGCGGATGTTTAGCGGCTTTGCTTTTACTGTCTGAAGAGCAGCCGCCGCAAAAAATGGTAATCAGAATCGATATAATCAATAATTGCAGTAAAATTTTCACTTGCCGCCCCCCTCGGTGGTTGTTTCGCTATTGAGTATTTCATATCGCCACGAGCGGTAAAATTCTCCGTAACTATTTAATAAAATTCCGCTGAAAGCAGTTTTTTCGATTGAATTTTTTACTGATTTTTGCAATGGAGTTATAAAATTCGCCCACTTTTGATTCGGAGTTAAAGTTACTCCGATAATAATTGACTTGCTGATATTGCCGATAGCGGCAATTGCTTCACAGCGTTTGGCTAAATCAGAGAAATTCATCTGGAATATAACCATGTCAACTGCGGTAAGTATTTCAAAATCAAGGTTTTTCCTATTTAAAATTTTATCTGCAAGCCCCAAAGTTATCTGCGGTAAGTCGATTCGCCAGATAAGTTGCTCCAGTCCGAAAAATTTGCGTGCGAATTTGAGTTTGGCAAGTGCTTGATTGTAGGCAATATTATTGTCTTTCTCGAAGCCGTATTCATTATTTCCTGCACGGCTTAAGAGACTGTTGCTTTTGCTTTTTTGCTGTAAATCAGCAATAGTCGGGAGTTTGAGTTTGAATGAGAGCGTGGCAATTTTTGACTTGTCGTCAAATGAATCCAGAAATTCGAGCAGAATTTGCAAATCATCTTTCAAATTTTCGGTGTATTCAAGTTCCTCATCCTCATCCATGTCGTAATTAAAATCAATCAGCAATTTATCCAGCTCAAATTCATAAATGACATTGATTTTGTAGTAGCTTAATAGATTGATGAACTCCATAAATTTCTGATTTTTTGCCGAATGAATATCCAAGTTGTCGATGTTATCAATTTTAATTAAAATCGCATTGATATTTGCCAATGATGCAACTTCTGAAAAGTGCTGAAAATATTTTATGGCATAATTGACATCATCGGTAGTTAATTCCATGATTGAATTTTGCTGCATGGCATTAAGCGATGCAAATTCATCGATTTTAACAAAATCCGATTCGGTTAAACTTTTCGGGGTGTCGTCAATGAGCGCTTGATGACGACAGCTGCCTATACATAATAGCATTAAAAAACCGATTAATAGATTACAAATTATTTTTTTCACGTCAATTCCTCAAAAATTTTTTAAATTATATTTTAGATAAGATAACATCAAAACTTGATAAAGTCAATTATTGTGTTATATTTATTAGCAAAAAAAAGGAAAAATTATGAAAAATATTGAAAAATATCGTGATTTAATCGATAAAGTTGATAAAAAAATCGTTGATTGCATCATCGAGCGTTATGCCTATGTCAAGGAAATCGGCGAGATAAAAAGAGCTAATAACTTGCCGATTTATGTACCGGAACGGGAGAAACTCCTGCTTCAGAAATTAGAGAATTATGCAGGCTCAAGATTGTCGAAAGATACCTTGAATGCAATTTACAAAGAGATTATTTCAGGTGCAATCCGCTTGGAAAATCCGCTGACGATTGCTTTTTTGGGACCGTTGGGAACTTTTTCACATCAGGCGGTTTTGCAGAATTTCGGTTCAGGGGTCGCACTTAAGCCCGTGAACAGCATAAGCGAAGCAATTTTGCTGGTGCAGAAAAAATTGGCAGATTACGCCTGTATCCCGGTTGAAAATTCCGTTGAGGGGGTTGTAAATCAGACTTTGGATACCTTGCGAACATCTGATTTGCGGATAAATTCCGAGTTTTATGTCAAAATTGAGCATAACTTGATTGCCCAATGTGAAAAAAGTGAAATTAAATATGTTTACAGCCATCCGCAGGTTCTCGGACAGTGCAGAAATTATTTGGCAACCGAATTGCCGCAGGCACAATGTATTGAGAGCGGCAGTTCCGCTTTGGCACTTGAAATGGCGAAAAAAGATAAATTTTCTGCCGCTATCGGAAGTAAATTGCTTGCTGAAAAATCCGCCATGCCGATTGTGGAGAGTAATATTGAGGATAACGGCAATAATCGCACCAGATTTATCAATATTTCTCCATACAGTAACTCAAAAAGCAGTAACGACAAAACTTCAATCTGCTTTACTTTGAAAAATCAGAGCGGTGCGTTGTATCAGGCTTTGAAGCCGTTTTATGATAATAATATCTCAATGAGTTTAATTGAGAGTCGGCCTTTCCCGCCGATGGATTACTATTGCTTTTTCATTGATTTCGCAGGATATGAGGATGATGATAATGTTAAAAATGCTCTGGCTGAACTTCAGCAGATGACCGGATTTTTTAAGATTTTAGGAAGTTATCCCTGTGGTAAATAGGGAATTTCAAATTTAGTTTAATAAAATTATTATTGGGGGAAACGGAGAGAAAATGAAAGCAGTTATTTCAGTTTTGGGTAAAGACAGTGTAGGTATTATTGCTAAAATTTCAGGTGGTTGTTCCGAGTATGGAGCAAATATTTTGGATATTTCGCAAACGGTTCTTGATGAATATTTTACAATGATTATGATTGTGGATATTGCCGAATTGAGTATCGACTTCAATCTTTTTATCGATCGCATGGAGAGTATCGGCAAGGCGAATAATTTGCAAATTCACGTCATGCACGAGGATATTTTCAATGCTATGCACAAAATTTAAGCGGCAGTGCAGGAGAGTGAAATAATGGTTGATATTAAAGATATTTTAGAAACCCTCAATATGATTCATGAGGAGTGTTTGGATATTAGAACTGTTACTATGGGCATATCACTATATGATTGCCAGAGTGATGACGAGGAGCGATTAGTCAGCAAAGTCTATGACAAAGTAATGCTCTCTGCCGAGAAACTTGTTCCGACAGCCGAAGCGATTGAAAAAAAATACGGTATTCCGATTATCAATAAACGAGTGGCAGTTACCCCGGTTTCGCTGTTGTGCGGTAACTTAACCCCGTCGGGGGCAGTGAAAATTGCTAAAACTTTGGATCGTGCGGCATCGAATTTGGGAATTAATTTTATCGGCGGTTACAGTGCTTTGGTGCAAAAAGGCTTTACCAATGGGGCGAGAACTTTGATTAAATCAATCCCGGAGGCATTGACCGTCACTGAAAAAGTCTGCTCATCCGTCAATGTCGCATCAACTAAAGCAGGGATAAATATGGATGCTATTGCCCAAATGGGTGATATTATCAAGGAAACTGCGTACTTGACCAGAGATAGAAATTCAATCGGGTGTGCTAAATTGGTGGTTTTTGCCAATGCTCCCGAGGATAATCCCTTTATGGCAGGGGCTTTTCATGGTATCGGCGAACCTGAAACAGTGATAAATGTCGGTGTTTCAGGGCCGGGAGTGGTCGCATCAGCGATTAGGAGAGCAGGGGATTGCTCGCTTAATGACTTGGCTGATTTGATTAAAAAGACCGCATTCAAAATTACTCGTGTCGGTCAGTTGGTTGCCTCTGAAGCGGCAAATAATTTGGGAGTGCCGTTCGGAATTGTCGATTTATCGCTGGCTCCGACTCCGGCAATCGGGGATTCGGTGGCTTATATTTTGGAATCCATGGGACTTGAACAGTGCGGTTGCCCCGGTACTACTGCGGCTTTGGCAATGCTTAATGATGCGGTTAAAAAGGGTGGAGTTATGGCGTCAAGTCAGGTTGGAGGACTGTCGGGAGCATTTATTCCTGTCTCCGAGGATGCAGGGATGATTGCGGCGGCGGAGAGCGGCAGTTTGTCGCTTGAAAAACTTGAAGCCATGACCGCAGTCTGCTCCGTCGGGTTGGATATGATTGCCATTCCGGGAGATACTCCGAGTGAAACGATTTCAGGTATTATCGCCGATGAAATCGCAATCGGAGTAGTCAATAACAAAACCACTGCCGCAAGATTGATTCCTGCCTATAATTGCAAGGTTGGTGATAAGGTCGAATTCGGCGGACTGCTCGGAACAGCTCCGATTATGGCAGTAAAAACCCCGTCGCCTGCGAAATTTGTCAAGCGTGGGGGACATATTCCTGCTCCGATCCACAGCTTAAAAAATTAATCTTTCTCCGCTTGCCTCCGGAGAAAATTTAGAGGCATGGCGGTATGGCGTGTCCGTTGACAGGTCATGCCTTCGTTGGTAGAAGTTTTGTTTTTTTGTGGGGAGTTGATTGCACTCCCCACACCCCAGCAACCAGCCATCAGGCTGGACAATTGTAATTTGAGTGGGCGTGATATGGCGGTTTGGTGATTGCTTCAATGTGGCAAAATTTTCGAGTTGTCCTCCCGCTTTTTTGCGG
>JAFTJQ010000002.1 GCA_017456285.1 Lentisphaeria bacterium | reverse complement strand
GTGGGTGTAATATGGCGGTTTGGTGATTGCTTCAATGTGGCAAAATTTTCGAGTTGTCCTCCCGCTTTTTTGCGGAATGACACCTCAAATCTTTTGCCACGAGTTGCCACACAACGGGGGAGATTGCCACTTGTCGCTAATCGCTCCAAGCTACTCTCCCCCTTTGTATTCCCCCTCTTCCTTGCCGTTGACAGGTCGTGACTGCGGTGGTTGTTGCGATGATTATGGGAAGCCTAAGATGCCTGGGAAACCTGGGAGCGAGAGTGCCTAAAATTTTCCGACCCGTCTGACCAAATAGGTTATCTCTGCCACCGTAGCAAAATCAATTTTTACGTCATGCAGAGGAGCGAAGCGACGAAGCATCCAGAACTACGAGCCGAAAGGCTCGCTTTTAGTCGTGCCACAAGCACGACACCACTCATAATTCTTAATTCATAATTCTTAATTTTTAATTCCATGCCTCTATGCATCTTCGGGGACGGCGTTAGTCCCCACAAAAAAAATTACAGAATAACACTCTTGCATGTTCTTTGTATGATTTGAAAAATCAAAATTGGTGTGCTATATTATTTAATAAATAGTTTTTTTACGGGGTGTTTGTATGGATAATATTTTGGAGATTAAAAAATTACGAAAGTCTTATGCAAAAAACAAGGTGATTTTGCAGGATATTGATTTAAGTTTACGGCGTGAGGAGATTCTTTTTTTACTTGGCCCGTCAGGCTGTGGAAAGTCAACTCTTTTGCGAATTATTTCCGGCTTGCTCAAGGAAGATGAGGGCGAGATTCTTTTAAATGGCGAAGTCATAAACAATATTCCGCCAGAAAAGCGTCGAACCGCAATGGTTTTTCAGAATTACGCTTTGTGGCCGCACTTGACGGTGGCGGAAAATATTGCTTTCGGTTTGAAAGTTGCGAAAAAAAGTAAGGATTTTATCCGTCAAAAGGTGTCGGAATTATTGAAAATTATTCGCATGGATGAGTATGCCGAGCGGAAAATTACTTCGCTTTCAGGTGGTCAGCAGCAGCGAATTGCTTTGGCGAGGGCTTTAGCAGTAAATCCTGAATTACTTTTGCTCGATGAACCATTGTCGAATTTGGACGCCAAACTGCGTGAATCAATGCGTAATGAAATTCGTAAAATCATTAAAGACAATAACTTAAGTGCTATTTATGTAACCCATGACCGCAATGAAGCAATGGCGATTGCAGATCGAATTGCTATTATGCGGGATGGAGAAATTGTGCAAATCGGTACGCCATTTGAATTATACGATTATCCGAATTGCAAATTCAGTGCTGAATTTATGGGAGAAGTCAATTTTTTTGAGGGTGAAATTATTCCGAGAAATGTTAGTAAAGGCTTCGAGGAAATCGATAATTTTATACCCATTCAAACGCCTTACGGATGTTTGAAAGTTAAGAACCATTATAACTTTAATTATGCGGCGACTCCTGTCATAACTGCCGCAATCAGAATGGAGAATATCATCGTTTCTGAAAAACTTCCTGCACAAACGCACCCTGAATTTCCGATTAATGAATTTGAGGCAAAACTGCTTGATTTTTGCTTTATGGGGGATCGCGGCGAGTATATTTTTGAGCTTGCAGACGGCAAAAATGTCCGAGTTGCTTTGAGTCCCTTTAGAAAATTGCAGAAAAATCAAAAATATGGATTGAAATTCCCTGCGGAGAAATTAATTGCTTTAGGAGAATAATTTGGTTATGTGGAGAAAATTTTTGATTGCAATTTTGCCGACAGTTTTTTTGATTGCAATAGCTTTTATCTTGCGGGAAGATGAGTTGTTTTCGGATGCGCCAAATGCTGATTCGCAGGTGGAAAATTTGGTTATTATCACCCCAAACAGCGACCAGATTAAGTATGAATTTGCCGCCGCTTTTGAGAAATATTACTTTGAAAAATACCACAAAAAGGTCAAAATTGATTATCGCAATATGGGCGGCACAAGCGATATTGTGCGTTATATCTATGACCGCTACCAGTCGGAATTCAAAAATTATTGCGAAAATACCTTGAAAAAAGAGTGGACTCCCAAAATGGCACAGAATTTTGCTAATTATCGCTTGAAAGGCAATGACGCTGAAGCAGAGTGGGCAAGGAAAACTTTTTTAGCTTCCGATGTTTCTATCGGCATAGACCTATTTTGGGGCGGCGGTACTTATGACCAGAATCGCCATGCACAGCAGGGATTTGCCGTCGATGCAGGAGTAGCTCGCAGACATCCTGAATATTTCCGAGCTGATGTTATTCCGATGTACTATTCAGGAGAAAAAATTTATGATGAAAAGGGTCGTTATTATGGAGTTTGCCTCTCAAGTTTTGGAATTTGTTACAATATCGACCGCTTGGCGGAATTAGATTGTGATTGTCTGAATGGGGGGAGTAATTATTTGGCGACTGAATGGGAAACTCTGGGGGATAAGCACTTTTTTAATAGTTTGATTCTTGCTGATCCGAGCAAATCAGGTTCAGTTAACAAGTGTTTTGAAACAATTATCCAGCATACCATGCAGGAGGCTGTTAAAAAATACGGCGAGAGTAAGGGTGTGGAAATCGGCTGGCAAAATGGGTTCAATCTGATCAAAAAAATGGTTGGTAATTCTTTGATTATTACTGATAGTGCCTCGAAAGTAACCAGAGAAGTTGCTAAAGGTAATGGCGCGGCAGGAATTGCAATTGATTTTTATGCACTTTCGGAGAATGAGTATAGCGGAGTTAATTCAGCAGATAATCGACCGACAATTTACTATAATGCACCGAAATCAGGTTCGCCGATCAGTGCCGACCCAATTCAGTTGCTTCGAGGTGCGCCCAATCGTCAGATCGCAGAGGAATTTATTGATTTTCTTCTGTCAATAGAGGGGCAGAAAATTTGGGATTATCGGGTAGGCACTCCGGGGGGGCCGATTAAATATGCGCTTCGCCGTCCGCCGGTCAGGAGAGATTTATACAGTGAAAAATACTTGAAGTATTTTGCCGACCCCGATTACAATCCCTATCAAAGTGCCGAAAATGCCGTCTATCGCGGAGATTGGACGGGAAGATATTTTAATTTGATTAGAATTTTGATTCGTTGTACTATGCTGGACGTGGAAACTGAATTAAAAAGTGCGTGGCAGGCAATTATCAAAGCCGGAGGAGAAGAAAAAGTTCCGCAGGCAGCCGAGGCTTTTAACCAAATAATTGTGCCGTATTCAGAGTGTCGGCAAGTATCGGATTTACTCTATGTAAACTCCGATAATACGATGCTTGACGTCGTCCGCTTACGAAAAAAATGGAGCGAAACCGCGGCAAATAATTTTCGAAAAGCACAAAAACTTGCCGAGGAGGGGAAATAGATGATTCTCAAAAATATAATTCGTTATGCGATCTTTGCATTGATTGCGGTTTTCCTTTTTATGTTTCTCCTGATGCCGATATATTTAGTGGTTTCAGAGGGTGTCAAATTAAGTTATATCGGAGAAGTTTTCAGCAATAAATTGTATATTGACGGTATTATAAACTCGCTTTTGATAGCGGTAGTTACGACTTTGATTACTCTTTTGATAGCGTTTCCGCTGGTATTAATTTTTGATAAATACAATTTTTGCGGTAAAAAATGGACATCATTTTTGATTATGCTGCCGATGATCCTACCGCCGTTTGTCGGGGCATTGGGGATACAGCAATTGCTTGGGTACTACGGAGTTTTTAATAGTCTCTTAATTAATCACTTCGGAGTTGAGCGAATTGATTTTCTCGGTGGGGAAAACCGATTTTTCTGGGTTTGCATTACCGAGGCACTGCATTTGTATCCGATTTTGTATCTTAACTTAATTTCAGCGTTGGGGGGGATTGACCCGACACTTGATGAAGCGGCGAAAAATCTCGGTGCATCGAAATGGCGAAGATTTTTTTCAATCACTCTGCTTTTGGCGAAAAACGGAATTTTTGCGGGGTGCAGTATTATTTTAATTTGGAGCTTTACTGAACTTGGCACGCCGCTGATGTTCGGATTTAATCGGACAATGCCGGTGCAAATTTTTAATGGTTTGACGGAACTTGAGAGTAATCCATTGCCATATACGTTGGTAAGTTTAATGCTGGTATTTTCGGCAGTTCTGTACGGAATAGTGAAGTTTATTTTCCGTACCGATGAAGCAATTATTTCCAAAGGTGTGTCCGCAGGCAGGGAGGAAAAAGTTCATGGAATCGGTAAATTGCTGCCGATTGGTTGTTTTTTGATTGTGGCATTAGTCAGTATTTTGCCCCATATAGCCTTGATTCTCACCGCATTCGGGCGGGGATTTTATCAGCGAATAGTTCCTGCAAGTTTCACATTGGCGCACTTTGAAGAAGCACTTTCAAATAAGTTGGTTGTGCCGAGTATTGTCAATAGTTTGGAATATTCGCTATTGGCGACTTTGATTGCCCTTTTTATCGGATTTATGGGGGCATATATTGTAATTAAGTGGCGTTTGCGTGGCGGAATTTGGCTGGATATTCTCTGCATGCTGCCATTGGCAGTACCGGGAATCGTTATTGCATTCGGCTATATCGGGATGAGTAATGAATTTCTTTTTGCGAAAAAATACTTGAATCCGGCATTAAATCCCTTTTTGCTGTTGGGGGTTGCTTATGCAATCAGACGAATCCCCTACGTTATCAGAAGTGCGGCATCAGGATTATTGCAGACTCCCGATGATTTGGAGGCGGCGGCAAGGAATTTAGGGGCAGGGGAGTTCTCTACATTATGCAAAATTACTTTGCCGTTGATTTTAAGTAATCTGATTGTCGGCGGACTTTTTGCTTTCAGTTTCTCAATGCTGGAGGTGTCAGACTCCTTGATTTTAGCCCAGAAGCAAGAGTATTATCCGATAACCAAAGCACTTTTTGAGTTGTCGCAATTTTTGGGCGAGGGACCTGATATAGCGTGTGCTTTTGGGGTATGGACGATGGCATTTCTGGCATCGACGCTTTTCGGGGCTTCGATTCTGGCACACAAAAAAATCTCATCCGTATTTAAGCTTTGATTGCGCATATTGGATAAAAAGAGTTCTTTTAGAGAGGATGATTTTTATTTTTCATTTGCGAATAAAAATGGTTTATTTGGTATTTTTTAGACCATGATTTTAAGCAATTAATTTTTCTTTTGAGCGTGAGGCGTAAAAATAATAGCGTTTATTGTATTACAAATAATGCTTTTCTTTTATGTTTTTTCTTTGGTGTGGCGGTATGGAATATTGTGAAAATAGTAGGAATTTTATAAGAAAATTAAAAAAAAATTGAAAATATTTTCATTTTGCTATTGCTTTTTTTAAAAACATGGTGTATAATATTGTTATGTAATACATAATTGTTGCTTGATTGGACTTGCCGTATTTCAAAAACATTGCATTGACGTCTGTTACTGCTATGTTGGTGAAAACGGGAGAATTACAGTAGAATAATGAGAAAATTAGTATTTTTTTAGGCTGAATAATTCAATAATCAGGTCTGTGAAGAAAGCTTGAAGTGATAGAGGTTACTTCAATATTGGTGCAATTTGTTATTATTTACTGAGTATAAGAAAAAAGAAAGGGAGAAAAATGGTGGATTCAGGTCTGACTTGGATAGATAATTTAGTAATTGTGGTATATTTGGCAGGTATTGTTGCCCTGGGTGTTTGGCATGGTATGCGTCAAAAAAATACCGAGGAATTTTTGCTTGCAGGACGCAGTATGAAGTGGTGGCCGATTGCGATCAGTTTATTTGCGGCGTTTTTCTCCTCAATCAGTTATGTTGCTATCCCGGGAGAGGCATATAATTACGGAACAACCATGTTTATTGCGATGATTTTTAATGCTTTACCTGTTCCGATTGCATTGTTGGTTTTTCTGAAACTTTTTTATAAACTCAAACTCTGGACTGCTTACGAATATCTGGAAAACCGTTTTTCATTGAAAATAAGAGTCATGGGGAGTATTGTTTTTCTTTTAACTCGCTGTGTATATTTGGGAGTTGCCTTGTATGCAACTGCACTTATGCTCGAACCTGCTTTGGGCTGGAGCATGGCATTTTCAATCGGGTTGGTTGGAGTTGTCGGGTTCATCTATGCGGCATTCGGCGGCTTAAAGGGAGTTATCTGGACGGACGTTGCTCAATTTGTCGTGCTTGTCGGTGGAGTTTTGGCAATTATCGTCTTTATTTGGTGGAAACTTCCGAATGGTGTAGTTGATATTTGGAATACCACAATTGAAACTAAACACGGATTTAATGTCGGTGCCGATAGCGGTTTCTGGGATTTTGATTTCTCAAAACGAATTACTATTTGGGCATGGCTGATTGCGGCGATTCCTGCATGTATTGCACCGGCAACAGATCAAGTCAATTTGCAGCTTTGTCTCTCCTGCAAAGATTATAAGAGTCTTTCTAAATCAATGATCGGTTCTGCGGTTGGCGGTTGGCCGGTAGTATTTCTTTTCTATATTGCCGGTTTGGCACTTCTTGCTTATGTTAAAATTTTAGGGCAGGGTACTCCGATTGCGGCACTTGAAAAGGGCGACAAGGTTTACACCTATTTTGTAACTCATATTATGCCGATTGGTTTCCGCGGTTTGATTGTGGCAGGTTTGCTTGCGGCGATTATGTCAACTGTGGTTTCAGTTTTAAATAGTTTAGCGACAGTAAGTTTGAAAGATATTTACCAGAGAACTGTTGCTCCGAATGAGAATGAGACACACTACTTGGTTGTCTCAAAAGTTTTAACTATTGCATGGGGGCTTTTGGCAGTTGGCTGCGGTATCGGAATTTCAGTAATATGTGCTAAATTTGATGTGCCGCTTTTGGAAATTTCCAATACTTGTCTCGGAATTTTCAGTGGTCTTCTTATGGGACTTTTCGCACTTGGCTTATTGAATTTCAAAGCAAACAGCGTTTCTGCAATAATCGGGGTTATCGGTTCGTTGATTGTAACTTTTTACTTCGCGATTTTTCATTTTCTGATGAAAGCTCCGGGCGAAAGAATGAGTTTTCTCTGGTTTGCGGTTTTGGCGCCGTTCGGAGTTTTTGCAATTGGTTCATTGGCAGGACTTTTTGTCAAATCCACAGAGAAACGCAATCTCGTTGTCTGGGGTAATTCATTACTCAAATGGGAGAAGAAAGATAAGTAATTTTTTTAACCGTAGGAGTTTGTAATTATATGAAAAAATTGATATTTTTTGTTTTAACAATTTTTTTAACTGTACTGTTTTCGGCAGTTCACGCCGATGATGTGCTTGTACAGCATAAAGACATTACAGTATCAAAAACTGCAAACAGATTGATAATTAAAAACTCTCGCTTGCAACGAATTTTTGATTTGTCACTTAATGCTCCTAAAACAGTTTCTTTGCAAAATTCAAAGGGGGAGGAATTTGCTTCTGCAAATAAACAGGATGCGGATTTCTCTTTTATCGGATTGGGATTGCCAAGTCAGAAGGGATTGTTTAATTGGTCTCTTGATGAGGTTACTGCAGAGGTTTGTCCTGCAAATATTTACAATTCAGAATGTGTCAGGGTCAGATTGAAAATGTCAGAGTCTTATCAAAAAACTTCGTATATCAGAGATTATTTCATCTACCCCGATTTTCCTGCTTTGAGTGTTGAGAATTATGTGTCAAGCCCGGTTAAGCCGCACATGTACTGGAGTCCGAGAACTTATTGGCATACGGGACAAACATCTGATAAAAATGCTTTCAAGCATGAGAGTTGCGTTGATAGTATTACTTTGAAAAAAGATATTACACCTAAAAAAAGTGCCGTATTTTATGCCATAACTGATGGTTTTGACAAAAGAGTGGAAATCGTCAGTGCGGTCGGGAAAAGTCGGATAAACGGTAATATTTTAAGTTGCTACGATAATAACGGCAAAGGAATCGTAATTCTCCAAGAAGCACCGCCCTCAAATGAGCGTAGAGATTATGAAAGTTATGATTTCCGCTACATGAATGGTACACTTTACAGTTGCAACTGGGGGATTTTCCCGTCTGAAATTGTTCCTGATAAACTTTTCAAGGGATATAGAAATGCCATGATTGTTGTTGACAGTGCCGCAGATGAAGCCAAATTGATTAAACAGTATCTGCGTTTGCGTTATCCTTTTGATGTCGAAAGACATGCCTCGATTATGGTCAATCCTTGGGGCGTCGGTAACTACTACAAGTTGGTAAATGAGCAGTTTTTATTGGATGAAATCAAAGCAGTGCCGGATTTCGGAGCAACCCATTATCAAATTGATGATGCTTGGCAAACAGGGGCCGGATTGGGTGAATTATCAAATCGCAATCGGAAAATCACGCCTGATTTTTGGACAATATCGCAAAGGAAATTAAAAGGTTCTTTGCAGTCTTGTGCTGATATGGCAGCAAAAAATAATGTCAAATTAGGCTTGTGGATTGCTCCATCTGCCAATAGTGATTTTGATGATTGGGAAGTAATGAAAAATATGCTGCTTGATTATCACCGTAAATACAATATTGAGATGTTCAAAGTTGATTTTGTGAAAATGCGAACCTATACTGCTCAAGAGAATTTGATAAAACTTTTGAGTTCAATGCGTGATGAAAGTAATGGCAAAATTTATTTTAATTTGGATGTTACTAATGGACAGAGAAGCGGTTATTTCTATATGCAACAATATGGTAATATTTTCCTTGAAAATCGTTATGTTTCGGTCAAAACTTATGCAACTGTAACTTATCACCCGGAAAAGGCTTTGCGTTCATTGTGGGAGTTAAGTCAGTATATTCGTCCGCAAGTTTTGCAGATAGAAATTCCGTCGCCGGAGGAGGTTAATCCGGAGAATTACAAAGGCAAAAATTTTGTATCATTAGAGAATTATCCAGTTGAATATTGGAGTGCAATTCCGCTTTTTGCATCACCTTTGTTGTGGCTGTCGCCCTCAAAAACTTCTCCGGAAATGCGTGGCAGATTCAAAACTATTATGGATTTACACAAAAGTTTGCAGAAAGAACTTCATGAATCAGAGGTTTTTGCAATTGGTTCAAAACCTAATGGCAAGGCAATAACCGGATTTCATGCCCATAATTTCAATACTGGAAATGGTATGGTAATTTTGTTTAGAGAGTATGGCTCTCAAAATAAAGAAGCGGTAGTTAATTTGCAGTATTTGCCTGCAAATTGTAAGTGGGAAAAATTATACGGCAGCGGAGAGGTGCAATCAATCGGAAATTCCGCAATTAAAGCGGTGCTGAATGAAAAAGCTTCTTTTATGGTCGTTAAATATAGCAAGTAAGTTTTTAACATTAAATAATCAAGCACAAGAAAAGGAGGTAATATGTTAAAAAAAATGATGGCATTTGCTTGTTGTGCAGCAAGTACTGTTGCCGCAGTAACAGCAAATGAAGTTTTTTCTTACAAGGACAACTTCGAAAAATATCCATTTCTTTCTGACGCTTCGCCGAATTGGGTCAGCCATAACGGTCGTTGGGAAGTTGTAAATGGTATTTTGCGGCAGACAGACGAAGTGCTTAACGGCGGATTAATTTTCCTTGACGGCAAATCTTTCAGTGATTGTCAAATCAAAGTCAAATTTAATCCTACCGGAAATGAAAAGGGTGTTCGTGCTGCGGGGGTTGTTTTCCGAGCAAAAGATTGCAAAAACTTCTATTGGATTCACTTTGACAGTCGTAATTCGCAGGTGGTTTTGGCAAGATGTGCGACCAATAACGGCTGGATCGTGATTCAGCGTGCACCGAAAAACAAAATGGTTAACGGGCAATGGCATGAAGCAGAAGTTACTGCGGTCGGCAAATTGATTACCGTTAAACTTAATGGAAAAGTCGTTTTGGAAAAAGAAGATGGCGCTTTGACCGAGGGTCGTGTCGGTATGCGTGTCGGTCAGGGCTTAATTTCATTTGATGACTTTGAAGTTTCAGGTCGTTTGACAGATGATTCTAAGTTTGTGATGACCAAAGTCGGTGAAGATAATGCAACTCAACGTCTTGAACTCCCAAGAGTAATTGCCACTAAAAATTGCGGTTATTTCCCGGTAATGGTTCACTTGGGCGGTCAGAAACTCGGTGCAGTTATTCGCGGCGGTGCAGGGCATATCGGTATTAGAGGCCGTTTGGACTGGATTACAAGTGAAGACGGCGGTAAAACTTGGAGCAGACCGACTGTAATTGTCGATAGTCCTTATGACGATCGCAATCCCGGTGTTTATGTCGATAAAGACGGTAAAATCGTTGTTCTTTACGCCGAAGCAAGCATGTATGATGCGAATGGACAGTGGTCGCCCTCTTCAGGTTTTTTCAAACTTTTTCAAGTGGAGTCAACCGATGGCGGCAAAACTTGGAGTGAGAAAAAGTCAATCACCTTTGACGGTCATGTAAATTACAATGTTTACGGTCAGGGAATTATCCTTGCTAATGGCGATATTTTAATGCCGTGGTATTGGGCAGGCGGTGGATTTATCCGCTCAACTGACGGCGGTAAGTCTTGGCAGGCTCCGCAAGTTATTATGAAGCAGGGCTGCAGTGAGATTGCAGTTGTAGAAATTGCTCCTAATGAATTACTCGCAATCGCCCGTGCTGACGGACTTTTTACCCTCCGCTCAAGCGACAATGGCAAAACTTGGAGCAAACCTGAAAGACTTACAGATAAAGGACTTCATCCTGCTTCAATTATTAAACTTGCTGACGGCAAACTTTTCCTTACCTACGGAAGCCGTAATCGTCCTTATGGTGTTAAAGTTGCAATCAGCAAGGATAACGGCAAAACTTGGAAAGCAGAAAATACTGCATTTGTCTCTTGGGATAGTGCGAATACCGATTGCGGATATCCGTCAGCAGTGCAGCTTGCCGATGGCAGTGTAGCAATTATCTGCTATGCAGTAGGTAGTAATTTGCTCCCATGGGATGCACAATCACAGTGTATTATGCTCTCAAAAGAAGTTATTGAGAAACTTGGTAAATAGTTAAAATAAGTAATAGGAAATCTGCTGTGGTTGGCAGATTTATAAACCATAAACGAAACGAAAGGAAAGAAAAATGAAAAAATTATTCCGTTTCACCTTGATCGAACTTCTCGTCGTAATTGCAATTATCGCAATTTTGGCAGGAATGTTGCTCCCCGCTTTGAATAAAGCACGTGAAAAAGCAAGACAATCAAACTGCGTAAGCAACCTCAAACAAATCGGTACCGCTAATGCAATGTATGCAGGCGATTACAACGATTTCTTGCCGAATGTTCCGACTCCCGCACCGTGGAACTATTTGGCTCGTGAAATTGCTCGCTATGGAAGTGATTGGGCAGGTCCCGGACTTCTTTACAAAGAAGCTTACATCCAGAGCGGCAAAGTTTTCTTTTGCCCGAGTGCTATCGGAGATAGCAAAGATGGTGGTGGTGCAAACGCAGGAAGCTTGTTAACTTTTATCAAAAACAATGGCGATGTAAATGGTTCAGGTACAATTACTATCGGTTATCTTTTCCGTTCTGCAAATGCTTATATCGAAGCATCTGCAAAGGCTAACGGCCTCTATACCGATGGTTGGTGTCAGCCCAAAATTACCGATGTTCAGTCAAAAGGTGTAAACCGTGCGTTGGTATTTGACCATGGTGCATTCTATGGTGCAAGCCGTCCGGTTGTTCACGGCGGAACTACTTTCAATATCTGCTATGGCGACGGTCATGTCGAAGCATTGAAAGGTAAAGAAAATGAATTCTATGATAGCGGCACAGGTAAATTGGCAGCATTCTTCAAGAAAGCTGATATTGGCGCTGAAAACAAGTAATTATTATTTGACTTGATTAAAAAGTTGAGATATATTAATGGAGCTTAAAAAATTTTTAAGCTCCATTATTTTAGAAATTGAATGCAAGGGAGAAGAGTTATGTTTTTGGGTTATATGCTTGATGTTACCAGAGGGAAAGTGCCGAAGTTGGAGGAAATTTTTGTTCTGATTGATAAATTGGCAAGTTTGGGATACAGCCACTTGGAGTTGTACATTGAACACGCCTTTATGTTTGAGGGCAAAGAATCTGCGTGGCGTGACGCTTCTCCGCTCTCTCCCGATGATATTAAAAAAATTGATTCTTATGCAAAAAGCAAAGGAATTGAACTTGTACCGAATTGCAATACTTTCGGACATTTGGAAAGATTTTTGAAGCATGATGAGTTTAAGCACCTTGCAGAATGCGATCCACCTTATTATGAGGAGACAGCAAAAGCCTATCGGCAGGGAGTAATTGTCGTTGACGAGGCAGGATTGAATTTTGTTGATTCATTGCTTGCAAGTTACACCAAATATTTTGAAAGCAATAAACTCAATATCGGTTGTGATGAGACTTTTGAACTCGGCATGGGGAGATGTCAGGAGTATTGCAGGAAAGTCGGTAAGGGCAGACTCTATTTAGAGGGATTGCAAAAAATTTATAAATTGGCTAAAAATTATGCCGAAAATATTTATTTTTGGGGTGATATTATTTTAAAATACCCTGAATTAATTTCAGAACTCCCCAAGGATGCAACGGTTTTAAATTGGGGGTATGAGGATAATCACCCATTTGCTGAAGAAACGAAAAAAATTGCCGACAGCGGCCTCAAATTTATCGTTTGCCCCGGAACTTCATCATGGAATAGCGTTGCAGGCAGAAGCAAAAATATGCTTGGAAATATCATTTCAGCACAAATTAATGCTGAAAAAAACGGTGCAGAGGGAATTTTATTAACCGACTGGGGCGACCGCGGACACATGCAGTATTCTTATTTATCTTATGCAGGAATCTGTGCGGCATCAATCGCTTTCCATGAGGGAGCAGAGAATTTAACTGAAGCCAAAGTGATTGCCAAAGTTAATGAAGTCTTTTTTAATGATAAAAATTCTCCATTCGGAGAGATTATTTTAGAACTCGGACACTTGCATGAAGTTTTCAAAACCAAACGCATTAATGTAACACTTTTTAATGTCGGTTTAATTTATGAAGATTATCCGGGTGGGCCGATTTTTATGGACGGAATTACCAAAGAAGAAATTGACGAGGCAGCTCGAAAGTTTGAAATTCTCAAGAAGAAATTTGAGAAAGTTGCCGATTCTTCTCTCGTTTGCAGAGAGATGAAAAATACTTTGCGTTTAGTCGAAGTTGCAATTTCAAGATTGTATCAGAATAAAAATTTGCCTTATGACAAAGTTAAAGCATATCAACTTGTTACTGAAGCAATTGCAGAGCACTGTGCTTTGTGGCTTGAACGCAATCGTATCGGCGGTATGGAAGAGGGATTAGGGCATCTTGAAAAAGCAAGAAACTCTTTTTTGAAATAGCATATTACAATAATTTATTGATAAAATACAAGGAATAAAGAAAATGAAAAATCACAAAGGAATCGTTTTGGTGCCGTCAGATTTTGAGGGCGTAGATTGGGTTGAAAAAATGGCAAAATCAGGGCTTAATACTCTCGGACTTCACTCCGGAGGAGGAGTTGCTCACAATGTTTATAATGAATTAAAGTTCATGGGGGAACAATCATTCAGAGATAAACTTAAAGCAAACGGACTTGATTATGAATACGAAGTTCACGCTTCAGATGTTTTGATTGACCACAAACTTTTTGACGAGCACCCGGAGTATTTTCCGCAGAATATCCGTCGCAGAACTCCGCTTGCTGATGCTAATTGGTGTACATCTAATCCGACTGCTCTCAATATGGTGGTTGAGAATGCACTTGAAATGGTCAGACGCTTGCCCTCAAGCACTCACAGATATTTTTTCTGGGGCGTTGACAGACTTCAGAATGACTGGTGCCATTGCGAAAAGTGTTCGCACTTAAACGGAGCAGATCAGGCACTTATTAGTGCTAATGCGATTGCGGAGAGAATTGCCGAAGTCGATCCAGACGGGCAGGTTTGCTTTTTGGCATACCACGGGACTTTGAACGGACCTAAAAGAATTAAACCGCATGAGCGAGTTTTCTTGGAATTTGCACCGTTTTTCCGTTGTTATTTCCACGCATTTAATGACCCGAATTGTGCGGTAAATGTCCATAATCGGGAGATTTTTGAGCATTTATTAAATCTTTTCGGCACAGAGAGAACTCATGTGTTGGAGTATTGGCTTGACAGTTCGCTTTATGGCTTTACCCAGCATCCGCCGCTTAAACCGATTTTTGACAAAAAGTTAGTTGAGGAGGATATTCGTTATTACACCGGCAAAGGTATCAGAAGCATTACTACTTTTGCGGTTCGTCAGGACGGAGAGTATATGGAAGCCCATGGCGATCAGGAGTTTCAAGATTATGCGGAAATTTTGAATCGTTATTTGTAATTTTGAGAGGTAAATTATTATGTATGACCCGATGGTAATTGAAGCTCACCGTGCCCCGATTAGAAAAATGGCATCAGAGGGTATGGTGTTATTGAAAAATGATTTTAAGCATCTGCCCTTGGCAAAAAATTCCAAAATCGCCCTTTTCGGCAGAAATCAGATTGATTTTTTTAAGGGAGGACTTGGCAGCGGCGATGTTTTTTGCGGCAGCGTAGTTAATTTGCTGGAAGCGCTTGAAAATGAGGAAAAAAGTTTTGGATCAATTTCGCTTGATAAAAATTTAGTTGCCGAGTATCGCAGTAATTTGGATTATATCCCCACAGAAGAAGCGGTGAAAAAATCATCAGAAAACAGTGATTATGCACTTTGGGTGATCGGCAGAAATTCAACCGAAGGACTTGACCGCTATGCGAAAGAGGGTGATTTTTATCTCTCAAAAAGTGAAAAAGATTTGCTCAAACTTTTTGAAAAATATTTTGACGGACGGGTTATTGTAGTTTTGAATATCTGCGGAGTAATTTCGCTTGCTGAACTCTCATCAAGCAGTGCCGTATCGGCGATTCTTTATGCAGGTTTGCCGGGAATGGAGGGCGGAAATGCACTGGTCGACGTTTTAATGGGCAGAGTTAATCCGTCAGGCCGTTTGGTTGATACATTTTGCGGTGTTTATGATGATTATCCCTCAAGTTCAATTTTACGAAGTTCCAAATTTCAGGTTGACTATGAGGAAGATATTTTTGTCGGTTATCGTTACTTTGAGTCGGCGGAGAGTGAAAAAAGCAAAGTTATCTATCCATTTGGGCATGGCTTAAGTTATACTGAATTTAAGACGGAAGTAAAATCTTTTGAAACTTCTGATGCTCAAATCAAGGCGGTTATCAAAGTTTCCAATATCGGGCAGACGGCAGGTAAAATAAGTTTGGCACTCTATTCAACACCGATTTTTAATTCCAAAGTTGAGCGTTGTGCCGTTGAGTTGAAATCTTTCGGCAAAACACCTTTACTTGAAGCAGGAAAAAGTTGTGATTTAACTTTGGAATTTTCAACTGAAGAGCTTGCCTTTTTCGATGAAAAGGGCGATGTCGCAATCGAGGGAAGCTGGGTAATTGAAAAGGGTGAATACTTAATTACTTGCGGTGGTTCGGTGCGAGAGCGTTTCGAAGTTGGAACTTTTTCTCAAAAAAGTGATGTGGTTTTGAGTTCTCCCGGACTGAAATTTGTCCGTGAAATGTCAGCAAAACGCCGTCCCGGCAAGGCGGTTGAAAAACGTAATTTAATTACCGATATTCAGGATAAAGGACTTGAACTTGAGGTTGTTTCAAGTTTTATTAATTACGTCAAAGATGATAATTTAGGTAAAGAATTTGACGAGAAAAAGGCGGTGAAAAAAGTCCATACACTCTATGACGTTGCCGACGGCAAAGTTACTATGGATGAATTTCTTGACCAATTAAGCGACAGAGAGTTAGTCGGCTTGTGTCAGGCTAAATTTCCGACTTTCCCACATGGAACTGCGGGTATCGGCAATATGAGAGAGTACGGTATTCCTAATCCGCAAACTGCTGACGGGCCTGCGGGGGTTCGATTGGCGGTTGCTACAAGCTGTTTCCCCTGCGAAACCTTGCTTGCCCAGAGTTGGGATATTGATAATTTGTTCCTAATGGGCAAAATCATGGGAGAAGAGGCACTTAATACCGGGATTGACATTATGCTTGCCCCCGGCATGAATTTACATCGAGACCCATTGTGCGGCAGAAATTTTGAGTATTACTCTGAAGACCCGATGATTTCAGGTTACATGGCGGCTTATATGGTCAAAGGTTTGCAGAGTACGGGAGTTTCTGCGACATTGAAACACTTTGCGGCAAATAACAAAGAGGAGTATCGCTTCTACAGCAGCAGTGTGGTCAGTGAAAGAGCTTTGCGTGAAATTTATCTCAAAAACTTTGAGTATGCAATTAAAATCGGCAAGCCGAACTGCATTATGAGTTCATATAACTTGATAAATTGGATCAAAGTAAGCTGCTGCTACAATTTGCTTACCGGAGTTTTGCGTGATGAGTGGGGCTATGAGGGATTTGTGATGACCGACTGGCGTAATGATTCAAACTTGTGGCAGGAACTTTTAGCAGGGAATGATGCCAAAATGCCTTTCGGGTATCCTGAAGAATTGGAAATGGCGCTTGCGAGATTGGATAAATTGCTTCCTCGTGAGGTGGTGCGAAAGAGTGCCGCCAGAATTTTGCGGGTTATTATGACTACGCCGAAATTCAAAAATCACGATTTCGGGACTGTTTTTGAACTTGACAAGGATAAAGAATTGGTCATTAATGCCAATGAATTGAGCGAAATTTCATGTAATATTACCCGATTGGAGGAGTCAGGCGACGGCGGATTGAATCATACGAGATTATGTAAAGATCAGCGTGATAAAGATGTTTATATCATCTATCGCCTAAATGTCCGTGAAGCAGGTACTTATGCGGTCGGAGTTCGTACTGCAACGACTTTTGATACCGTTTCACTTGAGGTTACTGTCGATGATGAATCCTGCGGACTTATCAAAGTTGCAAATACCGGAGATTGGCAGAAATACCAAACCACAGGTCAATGGCAAATGGATTTGACCGAGGGCGAGCATGAACTTAAACTCTATACGAGAGCGACTAATGCTTCAGGATTTGCCAATATCGGCAGGGTAATTATTCACGCTGAATAGCGCGAGTTCAGTACAAAAAACAATTGTCAGCTCCGATAGATCCAAAAAAACGGATTTATCGGGGCGGATAAAATTTTGCCGTCAATCTTTTTTTTGCGGTTGTAATTTTCAGTTTTTGTAGTATATTATCTCTCATTACGGAGATGAGTGCAAGTGAGACGGAATTATTCTTATAAAAAAAACAGTAAAAACAGTTGGCTATTTATCGGCTTGGCAGTATTGATTATATTCATAGTGGCAAGTATTAAGTCGCTTGATTTTTATTTCCGCAGAGTGGTTAATGATTTTTTCTATCCCTACGCTAATTCAGTGGCAGTTGCCGGAAATATCACCGTTGAGAATAGTATCTATTATACCATGAGCAAACCTGAATTAATTGCAGAAATTGAGAAGTTAAAAAGTCAGAATAAACTTTTAACTGAACAACAGGTGCTTTTTAACGACCTTGAGAAACAGAATAAAGAACTGCGTATTCAGAAAAATTTGCCTGCTAAAGGACAATTTTCTTTTATCAACGGCGAAGTCATCATTCGTGACCCGATAAATTGGTTTGATGTTTTTACCGTGAATCGGGGAGGTCGAGACGGAGTGAAAAAGGGATCAGCGGTTTTCACCTTTGATAATAACTCAAAACCGCTTTTAATAGGAGTAGTCTCCGAGGTTTACAGCCATTCTGCAGAAGTGGTTACCTTGAGCAGTCCGGAGTTCAAAATTTCGGGCAAACTGGCACTTTCCGATAATATCGGATTAATCAACTACAATGTGAATCGTTACCGCACCAATAATCAATATGTTTCAATTGATTTATTGCCTAATAACGGTCATTATGTCATGGGAGAGGAACTTTTTACTACCGGATTTGAAGAAAATATCCCTGCAGGGATAAAAATCGGCAATTTGGAATCGCTTGATAGAGATAACTCTCCATACAGCAATCAATTGTATGTTTCTGGCATGATTTCAATTAAAAATAATTTTGCCAATAGCCGTTTTGTCTCCATCGCAATTAAAAAATCACTTTAATAAAATTTTATACTCATAAAATTATCAACCGCAGGCAGATTGGGTAATTGCACTCCAATCGGGGAATAGCGTATAAAACCTTAAATTGTTCCTTTAGAAGCAAATATAGGAGAAAAAAATTCAATATTATTATTTTTTTATTTGCTTTTGTGCAAATTTGTGATAACTTATGCAAAGTAATTATTTTTTTATAAATTATAATTTATAAATAATCATAAAAAATTATTTTATGGAGATATAAAAAATGAGTAGAACTGAAGAATTTTTGGAGCGTCAATTAAAAAGGATGCAAAAACTTTCTCCTGCTGAAGAAAGCATTGAAGATACCAAAAATAATAAAAGAGATAATAATTTTTCGCAACCCAATAATGCCGCTGAAAACAATATCAATTTTGACAGCAGCAGCATTAATACTTCCCGTAAATCTTTTATGATGTCTGCCGATACAGTAGTTGCTCCGCCTAAAAAACGTTATCTTTTTACGATAATGATTATTATTTTAATTATTTTCGGTGCTATTGTCGGGCTTGTTCTTGTGGGTGGATTATTTTGTAATGATACCGTAATTCAAGAAGATATTGTTCAGATTGATGTTCGTGATAGTGTGGTCGGTGTAGAGGCCAACTTGGCAACTACTTCGGTTGATGGTATGAGGTCATACGGAACTGCATTTGCTGTAACAAATCGTGATTTTATCACGAATAAACATGTTATTGCGGAAAGTATTGGTCAAAAAATTTCTATTTATCACCCGAAATGGGAAAATAGCGATAGTTCCTTGGTTGCCAGAAGCGTTGTTTTGAAAGCTGTTTCTTCGGATTATGATTTAGCGTGGCTGCAACTTGAATATGCTGATTTGTCAATTCATCCTTTGGCAGTTTTTTGTGGGAAAGTAATGCAGGGAGAGGAGGTATATACACTTGGCTATCCTGCATATACTTTGGGTAACAGCAAGACTGTTATTCCGGAAATTACTTACGATAAAGGAGTAATTAAGGCTGTTAATCGAATTGTAAATAACAATGATTGTTATGAAATGAGTGCAACTATTAATGGCGGCAATAGCGGGGGGCCTCTGTTTAACTTGAATGGTCAAGTCATTGGAGTTAATACTTTCGGTTATGATGATTATGAAAATTGCTTTTTTGCTATAAAAATTAAACTTGTAGAAAAAGCATTCCCTGAATTGTGGGAAAAAATGAATAAGGTGGATTACCAATAGGTAACGAGGGGGAATATAGACGTATGAATACATTGAAATTTGTAGATAATTCACAATATTTGAAAATTGCTGAAGATTTGAAAAATATAGCCGCTGAACGCAAACAGGATATTGCAGTAAATATGCTTGATCGCTCAATTAAAGATCTCTCAAGCGGTGTGTTTTCTCTGGCGGTTTTGGGAATGGTTAAACGCGGGAAATCAACTTTCTGTAACGCCCTTTTAGGGGTTCGCAATGATTGTTATGCTCCAACTGGCAAAACTCCGGTTTCCAATGCGATAACTTTCTTTCAAAAAGGTTCCAAAAAAATCGAGGTAAATTTCTTTAACGGTGAAAAACAGGAGATATCGTTAAGTGATATTCCATCATATATTACTGAACAGCTTAATCCCGGAAACACATTAAATGTCAGTCATGTCAATGTGCAGGATGATTTTGAAAGATTGCCGAATGGGGTAGTTTTGATGGATACCCCCGGAGAGGGATCTTTGAATCAGCATCACGATGACTTGCTCTATAAATTTTTGCCGATGGTTGATGCTGGAATTTTTTTGATTACAGCCTATTCGCCGATTACAGAATCTGAATTGGAGTTTCTGCAATCCATTATCAAACAGGATACGCAGAAGATGTTTTTTGTTATCAATCGGGTAGACCAAACTGATGAAGATGATTTGCGTGATGCAATTGAACATAATTTGAATATTTTGGCACACGCTGGAATTGCGGTTAATAAAATTTACCCGATCAGTGCTAAACTTGCTTTGGAGGGAAATTGGATTGACAGCGGCATGGAGGAACTTTTTCAGGATGTCAGAGATTTTCTCGAAAAGGAGAAATATCGCATTCCGCGTCTTCGCTTCATGAATAAAGTTGCCCCGATGATTGAGCTATTAAAAAGTGGCGTTTCTGAAGAAATTGCGGCCTTGAGCAAAAGCAAAGAGGAGTTGCAAAAGGAAATTGAGGCACTTACCGATAAAGGCATCAACCTTGAGGAACTGCAAAAAAAACAGATGGCTAAATTGAAAAATGTTTGGATTCAATCTGAAAATAAACTTTTGCAGGATGTCGATGATGCGATGCATTATATTGAATTGCAGATGAGCAATTATATTGATACTATCGGTTTTTTCAACTGTACCAATGCTAAAAAACTTTTCTGTAAAAAATTTACTCAATTAGTTGAAAATGTCATGAATCCATTGTTCAAAGAATTTGAAAATAATATTATGACTGCCATTAATCAATTACCATTGAAATTTACCGGAGTTGATGCGGCAATTAATGGTGAAGTTTACCGTAATATGTTTATGAGCGGAACTTCCAGCGGAACGTTGAAATTAATGCTTTTAAATGCTGTCCCATTAATCGGTACCGGAATTTATTTATACACAGTTGCTTCAGTGAAAGCTGATTTGCATAAGCAGCTGCCGAGAGTAGTGAAAGATATGCGTGAATCTTTTATAGCTCAATTAAAGGGATTGGAAGGTCAACGCTGTGAAATAATGGAGGAACTTGAAAATTATTTCATTCTGGAAATATCTCCGACTGTACAGGCTTTGCAGAGTGCCATGGAGTCAAAGGGAACGATTGACCAAAGATATATTGAGCGATTGAAAATGCTTGATACTATGCTGGGAACTATTCAGAATGAAGCAAAAGAATTATATACAGTTTTGGAGAAATAGGCGATGCAGAATTTATTTAAAATTTATCGGATAATGTTGGCAGAGAGTGCTGCTTTTCATGAAAAAGAGGGAAATTCTCAATTGGCAACAACTTTCCGCTTGATACAGGGCAAGTTGCGAGATCTTCTTAATCTAAAGGAAAATAGAGAACCTGTTGTTGCATTTGTGGGCTTGACAAATTCCGGGAAATCGACATTATTATCCTCTCTTTTCGGCGACAAGGTTGCTCCTGCATGCAACCGACCATGGAGTTCAGTTCCGGTTGAGTACAGATATTCCTCACAGTATGAGATTAATGCTGAGTTTTCAAATACCATTGAAACTTCAGCGGAAATTTTTGATTCTCCTGATGAGATGTTGGCAGCGATTGAAAAATATGCTACTGCGAAAGAAAATGCCAGCACCAGTATATTGTACGCCAAAATGCCGTCAGAGTTGCTCAAAGACGGTCTGGTAATTGCAGATACCCCCGGTTTAGGGGCGGCAACTGCCGCAGGCGGAGCAAGCCACTATGCAAGTTTATTGGATTATTTGCCGCAGGTGGATTATATTTTCTGGGTAATTAAGTCGCTTCAGGGGATTACTAAAGTCGAATTGGATTTTTACAATAAATTTTTACAGGGACGTTGTGATAATATTGTCGTAAATTGTTTTGAGGAATTTTCTTTGGAAGAGCAAAAAGAGTTTGCCAAGGTCAATAGCACCGCATTGCCATCACGATTTAATTGGCATTTCGTGAATGCCAAAATGGCGATGCGTGGCAAAAATAATAATAATGATGAAGAAATTATTGAATCGGGTATTCGTGATTTCGAACACACTATTCTTAATTTGAGTCCGACAGAAAAACGTTTAAATTATCTCAATAACTCAATTATTAAATTTTTTAATGACTTACAGAGATTTAAAAGGAATCGCAAGGAGCGGATGTTTTTTGTTGAGCATAGAAGATTGCAGTTGATGCATGAACTTGAAAAATACTCTGAAACAAATGACATTATTGAAGCGATGAGAAATAGCATTAATTAATAGAGCAGGGGAGAAAATAGATTATGAAGTTGAATTTAGCTGTGTATACTGCAACTGAGGGGTACAGTTGGCAAAATGGCACTAAAATTAGCAATAATGATTTGATTAACTACAAGCGAATCATTGGGAGATTTCCTGATCCGACGGTTGATGTTATTCCATTCGGCGGAGCTTTTTTGTGTAATAACAAGGCGGTATTTTACCGTTTTCATATTGCAAAGCAGGCAGATTCCAAAGGTAGAGATGCTCTGTACTTGGTTTTGGGAGAGTGTGAAAAAACTCAAGCAGGGCAAATTGACTTCAAAAAACTTTTTGCATTGCCGGAGTTTTCCGGAACCAGCAATATTTTTCCTGTTGAAGTAAATTATGTCGGCGGTAGTTCAATGCCGACAACTATTGATTTTGGTGCTTCATTCAATAAAAATTACTCAAAAAAAGAGGATTTATCGCTTATTGGAACTTTCTTAAGTAATGCACCGAATAATGATCTTATTATAAGAATTAACGGCAGTGAAAATTTTCCGCTTATTGCGGTAAATTACAAAGCCTCATCAATTATTCATAATAACAATAGCAAAATTGCCAATCCCATGCCGCAGCAAACTGCAGACAAAGCTGATTCGTTGAAGAAAGAAAATAAATTTTCTTCCCATTACACTCCGATTGAACGAACCAGTGAAAATAATCATGGAAGCCCTTTTTTGTTGTTTTTGATAATTGCAATTAGTTGTTTGATTACAGGTATTGTAATTGGTTATTGGCTTAAAGGTCTCTTGGAGGCTCCCGAAAGCATGAAAATTGAAACCCTGGAAATACCGCAAATTCAGACTAATGACAAGTTGATTCGTGAACCGCAAGGAAATGTAAATATCATAAAACCGGATGCTCCGAAAGAGGATATTATTTTTGCTCCTGCAGAACCGTCTGAACGACCATCGAAGAAGCCCAATTCAAGGCATAATTCGATAAATCCGATCGTAAATAATCAAAACCCGATTGATTTTAACAATAAAGAAAAACCATGTCCGGACTGTGGAGAGGCAATTATTGGCTGTCAGGAGTGTCGGAGAAGTGGAATATATCGGGGGAGAATTTGTATTTACTGTAATGGCAGGGGAGAAAAAATCGAGTTAAGATTATGTCCTAAACATAAAGTGAAGTTAAAAAATAATAATGATTATGTTTCCGAAAAAGCTCTTGAAACGGAAGAAAAAGAAAAAACAAAAACTAATATGGGGGGAACTCCCCTTGATAAAAGTGATAAGCCAACTCAAAATAATGATGAAAATAAGCCTAATGCGGCAGGAACTTTGAATAATCAGGCAGATGACGCTATAAAGCAGCGAACCAATAGTTCTGAAATAATTAAAAATTAAATTAACGATACAAGAGGATATTAGCATGAGAAAAATTTCTATTGTGGGGGTTGAAGGAAGCGGGAAAACTGTTCTTTTAAGTGCGATTGGTGACAAATATGAGAATCCGGACAGTTCGGGTATCTTCATGTCCCCTGAAAATTCCAGAGCTTTCGGTTTTGTTAAGTTACACATGGAAGCGATGAAAAATGGACAATGGCCGGCAGCGACAACCACCAACAGCAACTTGGATTGGTCGATTTATCATCGAACAGGTCAGCAGAAAGAATTGGTGTGTCAATTATCATTGCTTGACTTTGCCGGGGAATTGTATCGACTCTCTTTCGGAGAACACACCGAAGAAGAAATCAGTGCATGGGGCGACGAAATAACGGTGCTTAAAGATCATATTGCGGAATCTGATTTATTGGTAGTTATTGTCAATTTGAGTGATATTATTAATGGCAGTCCCTCTAATATCCGAACTCGCGAAACCATGTGGTTAAGCAAAAGCGTGATTGATTATGCTACAAGGAATGGAAAAAATAAAGATGTGGCGATTGTTTTATCGCAATCCGATGTTTACAGAGAAGAAATTGCTGCTTGCGGAGGGAATCAGGGGGTCTTGCAGAAGTATTTACCGCATGTGGCGAATTTGTATGATGACTTGCCGATTTTTGCCGTTTCTGCAATCAATAAGACTGTCCCTGATGAAAATGGCATGGCTGTGCCTGCTCAAGGGTTTGAATCAGAGGGACTTGATGAACTCATGGAATGGATTATTGCCAAAACTCCGGGGTTTGAAGCGGTGGCACAATCTATGATTGAAAATAGATTGGCACCGTCGAAACTCTGTCAGAAAGCAAATGATTTATATGCAAAATATTTTAATAGTTTGGAGTTGAATACTTTTGAGCGATGTAATATTGCAGAGGAATTAAGTGATACTATTCAGCAGCTCCATGAGGCAAATGCTAAATCTCCGCAAAAAGCTTGTGAAGTTTCTGAAAATATCGCAAATGAAGCACAAGAAATTTTGCAATTTGAAGTTGCTGCTCGTGAAATTATGCAAAGTATTACTGCTCAAGATTGCAATAGTGCATTGACCAAACTTGAAAAATATGCTCAATCATCCGCAAAAATTGCAGAAAATCAAGAGCGATTAAGTTCTGAAATAAATTATTTTTATAATAAAATTAAAACAGCTCGTGCTAATGCCGTCAAAAAAAAGACATTTATTACTTTGTCTATCGTTCTTTTGTTGGGTGTTTTGGTTGTTGCAGGCAATGTTGCATATAAAAATTATCAGCACAAACAGCATGAACTGCACGTGAAATTATTGGCAGAACAATATGAAGCAAATTTGCGTCAAAAAGAACAAAATGGATATAAAATTGTTGAAGAAAACGGCAAAAGAGTGGCAATTTGGATTCCGAATCGTAAACATCCTGCAAATGATTTATTGACCTCCGGCGAAAAAGAAGGCGTTTGGATTTGCAGTAAGCCCGGTTATGTCTGGACAAGCGGCAGCAATATTGCATGGAAAGCAGGTCTTATTCACCCTAATAACTCTAAATTGACATCCGCCCCTGAAACAGATAAGTGGATTTCTAATGAAGAAGGTTATGTTTGGGCAGGCGGGGACAAAATTGAATGGAAAGCCGGTATCCCATCTAAAAAACATCCGCATTGGATAAGTCATACCGATGAGGGAAAATGGGTTACGGAAGAGGGATACAAGCAAAAAGATCCCGATAAAAATTATATTACTGAAGCAGTTTGGAATCCGGGATATATTACTCTCGATAAAAAACGCAAAGCCGGTAATACCGAGGGAACTTGGCTGCATCGAACTAATTGTACTTCATGTGGTGCATCAGGTTCAGTTTCAAGTACTTCTGATTGCTGGAATTGTAATGGGACAGGCGAAACTTCCATTGAAGAAAATTGCTCCGCCTGTAATGGCAGTAAAAAAATTTCTGCTTGGAAAAATTGTTCAGTTTGCGAGGGTGATGGCAAAATTTTGAAAGAGTGCGATGCTACTTATAATGGAGCCAGATGCGGTGTAGTCACCAATAGTGCAACCGGACAGGTTTCAACCTATCATGGATATGTATGTGGTCCTTGTAATGGCTATGGATATATTGGCTTCTTGCAATGTTCGGAGTGTAATGGCAATGGCTGGCTCTATTGTGCACCATGCAATGAAACAGGATATATAAACGGGACTTGTTCATATTGCGATGGCAAGGGAACCTGGCTTGACACAACTACTTGTTACAGTTGCGATTCTTATGGCAAAGTAAAGGTCAAAAGAAGTTGCTCATACTGTTCTTACGGCAAGCGGACTACCAGTAATAAGTGTTACAGTTGCGACGGAAATGGTTATGTCTATAAATAGAATTATTGTTTTGGTGTCGGTACTGATTTTTATTAGTGGCTGTCAGTGCCGAATTTGCGAAAATACTCAAATAAAGAAACATTGCTGGCAAAAATTATTGACCGATGAACTTGAAAATGATTCTCCGTGGGTGCAGATTCATAGTGCAGAATATCTTCTGGATTTGAATTTGGAACTTGAAACTGTAAGAGAACATTTTTTGAAGCACGACCAAAAATATTCCGGGCAAGAGTTTTTGCGTAACGGTCATAATCGAATACTTGTGAGATTGAATTCAGATAAGGAAAGACGTTTGAGAGAAATTCATGCGAGAGCATTTCTCGATGAGGTGCCTGACAAGTTTTCGGCTACGGAGACGCTGGGTAAACTCTATTACAAAGGTTCAAAAGAGGATTTGATTTACCTCAAAAAATTGAGAAGTAATTCTGAAGCTGATGAGCTTATGCGTTACATGTCAAGTTGGATTATTGATGATAATGATGGGGAGAGAGAAGCGTTTTTAGTTAGCTCTTTGAGCGAGCATACGGCAAATAAACTTACTCCGACAATTGGCGTGTGGGGACTTTATTACATTAAAAAGTTGCAAAATCCGGAGACATTTTCCGCACTTCAAAAAGCGTTATTAAATTCAAATTTGCCACCTGAAGCAAGGATGCTTGCAGGTGAGTTACTGCTAAAATATGGGAAAATTTCCTTTCAGAAAGTTGCAGATGTAAAACAATCTCTGGATAAATTACCTGAGAATGATCGCTCATGGCTTTATCGTCAGGCGTGGTGTCAAGTTTTGTTGTATACCGATGATGCTGAATTTGCCTTGACGGAATTGAATAAATATTTGAAATCAGATAATCCCGAACTGCGAATCGTTGCCGCTTGGATATTGCTTAAAAGATATTGATTCATGACAAAAAAATCATCCTCCGATGTGAAGCAAGGAAGGATGATTTTAGGATTTTTAGCAGTCTGTATTTTTTAGTATTTCCAGCCGATATAACTCAAATCTACTTGTCCGAAAGTTGCACTTGAACCGTCTCCGAAAAGTACCAACGTTTCAGTTTTTTCAGGAGTCTGTTTCAAAGTTGTTTCGCCAAGTTTCTTTCCGCTGTTTTTGTGGTAAAGTGAGCATTTATTGCTTTCTTTATCCAATTTCAAAATAAAAGCGTGGAAGCCGACATCGTAATTTCCTGTGCTTTTGATTTGATTATTCAGGATAACTTCTTTAGCTCCGACGGTAAAACTTGCCTGACGGGTGCAGTTATTCTCTGCGTCGGGCAAGGTTGCATTGACATAAAATTGCTGAGAAGTTAAGTGTGGTTCTTGAATACGAATTTCAACTTCGACTTCGAGTTTGTCAATATTTTTCGGGAGCGGCTTGCTGCGGAATAAAGCCCATTGTGAAGACGGGACAATTTTTCCGTCACCGTGGTTGGTAATTCGCAAAATCGGGTAGGGGCGTTCAGCTATTTTCACGACTTCGGCGAAAGCGATACGATTTTTAATATTTTTATTTTGCTGATAGTTCCAGCCGACGAAAAGGTTAGTTTCGTCAGGAGTCATTTCAGTTGCAGGCGAATAAAATTCATTAAAATTTTTGCTTCTCGGGTCGGCAGAGGAAGTTTTGATAGAGGGATCTTTGATAATTTTGTATCGATCGGCGAAAATTCGATTAAACGGACCGTCATTTCTCCATGCTCCGAAATCACTTTCATCGTGGAAAAGCAGAATTTCACCATTGCCCATGTCAATTAATGAACCGTAACTTGAGGTGCTGCCCTCGTAAATGGTGTATTGCTGAAAGTTTTTGCCGGTGCCGGTAAAGTCTGCCAAAAGATAAAGATTAGGTCTGCCTGAAACTAATAAAAGGACATTATCCGAAGTTAAAATTGCATGCGGTGAACATGCCATTGGAAAACCATCGTGAGTGTAAGTTTCACCCCAAGTTTTGCCCTCGTCATTGCTGTAAGCATATTTAAGTTTTCCTCCGTCTCTCCATGCCCCGAAAATTGTTCCGTCAGCAAGTTCAACCAAGGTAGCCTCATTCGGGCCTTCAGGAGTTTTTCCCTCTTTGTCTTCTGCTAAAATTGAGTGGTAGTGCCAAGACTCTCCGTCATCAGTTGAGCGGATAATAAAGGCGTGAATTTTTTTATCTCCCTCACGGCGACCGTAAGCAGTTAAAAGCATTGTGCCGTTTTTCAAAACTAAAATATCCCGATGGGTGTGGCAATAAGTTGTATAAGGGAATTCGATTTTTTGGGTACGTTTGGAGAATTTACCGTTGTTATCAATTTTGCTGATAGTTACATTATGAATTTTTTTGGGGAAACTTTCCCAAATTGAAACATACTGTTTTTCTTTTTTGCTGTTTTCTCCGGCATTGATACCAAAAATTTCTTTGCCGGCATTGTTTTTCCAAGTTTTCCCATTATCAAATGAGATGTCGGTGCAGGTCGTTTCCGAAGAAGTATGAACCCCTTTTGAGTGATTGAAGTGAATTTGCCCATCGCTGAATCGGTGGGCGAAACAGAAGCAGAGGTGATTTGAGGAAGTTTCTACAATATTGCTCTCAAGCGGAATCAATTTACCCCCGTTAAAAAGTAAGTCTTTGGCAAAAATTATAGCAGAAGTTGTTAAAAGAATTAGAGCCAGAAATTTTTTCATCATTTCTTCCTTATTGGATAAAAAAATACAATCTCTTTTGTTGGCAAAAGAGATTGTATTCAAAAGTTATTAATTAAATTTCATAGAATTTAGTTACGCCGTCCCATTCGTCCTGAACCTGAGTTTTGGTCATGCTTTCAACGTGACCGTCAGACCAGCCAACATTTGAACGGTTGCTGTGACGCATGATAATGGCAGCATTTCCTTTGGGCATCCACTGAAATGTTTGGGTAGCATCAGCAGCGACAGAAGTTTGACTGTCTACCAAAATCATTTTGCTTTCTTTCATATTTTTGAAATCAAGCATGCCAGTATCAGTTCCTGTGCCGAAATGTACCAATCCGCTATCAAAATATCCAACCCAGTCTCCGGGAAGTCTAGGCATGCCGTAACATTTCTCGTTAACCAGGCCGAATTGGTCATGGATTGTGCCGGTTAAAGTAACAGAAGGACCTGACGGACAGAAGACGAGTTTCGGATTAACGATTAAGTCGTTAATATGCAGCCAGCGTGGCCAAGAGTACCAGTTATTGTATCCATTGCTTGCGTTGTTGCGAGTCGGGAAGACGTCATTACTCATATCAGCATATAATCTGATACCCAAAAGAAGTTGCTTTTGGTTGTTTGCACAAGAGATTGCACGAGCTTTTTCACGGGCTTTGTTGAGGGCGGGGAGCAACATACCTGCAAGGATTGCAATAATTGCAATGACCACCAACAACTCAATGAGGGTGAATTTGAATGATTTTTGCATAGTTTTTTCCTTTCGTTTAGGGATTTTGTTGTTTTTCAGACTTTTTTCAACAACTTGAAGTGACAGTTGTTACCTCAATCATTGCCAAAAATAATCTGTTACATATATTATAGCAGATATTTTTTAAATGTCAATACCCTAATGTGTGTAAAAAATCAAAAAAATCTGTGCATTTTTTGAAAAAAATAAGAGTTATTAGTGGCGGTATGGGGCATTGCGGAATAAAGTGTCGCTTTTTGGGTGCAACGAAGAATAGTCTGGATGCTTCGTCGCTTCGCTCCTCTGCATGACGGACTTGGGCAAATCATATCCACGAAGCACAAACACTCCAACGTCATCCAGAGGCACTGAAAGTGCCGAAGGATCCAGAAAAAACAATCGTATTGATTATGAGGACATTCGTACTCTCGTCCTGTCAACGGCAAGGAAGAGGGGGAATACAAAGGGGGAGAGTAGCTTGGAGCAATTTAGCGACAAGTGGCAATCTCCCCCGTTGTGTGGCAACTCGTGGCAAAAGATTTGAGTTGTCATTCCGCAAAAAAGCGGGAGGACAACTCGAAAATTTTGCCACATTGAAGCAATCACCAAACCGCCATATCGCACCCACTCAAATTACAATTGTCCAGCCTGATGGCTGGTTGCTGGGGTGTGGGGAGTGCAATCAACTCCCCACAAAAAAAACAAAAAAATGGAACTGTAATTTTTACAGTTCCATTGAATGATTATTTTTCAATTATTAACTAAAAAGTTTCTGAAGTTCCTTTTGGAAATCCATGAAGTCCTCTTCGGTAGGCTTACCATTGACCTTATCAAGTCCGCAACGACCGGTATTGTCAATCATCCACTCCGCCGATGCTCCTGAAATAAATTTTACGCTTCCGCTTGCCATAATTCCCGGGCGTTCAATTTTACTCATTTCGATAATGGTTTTGCCGTTAGTTGCGTCTGCCTCAGGAGTTACTGCTTCGGCTTTTTCGCTTGCATTTTCTTCTTGCGGAGCAGGGGCTTTTTCAGCTTTTTTGCTCCAATCGATACTATCAAGTTCGGAGGCGAGAAGTCTTACTTCAAGGAAAGTTAATTTAGTTCCGAATTGTTGATTTAATGCCTTTTGAATTTCCGCTAAAGGAGTTTCTTCTGCGATTTTTTCAGCAATAAATTTTTTCATTGCCTCTTTTTGTTCATCCATTTTATGCCTCCAAAGCGGCTTTGACAGCGGCTACATTCGCATCAATAACAAGCGGTTTATTTGCGAAGTTACCTTTGATGCCCATTGAAGCAAGTTCATCTTTGTGGTAACCGATAACTGCATCGGGGTCTTTCAAGACATTTCCGGTTAAAATACCGACGACTTTTGCATCCTTGTCGATAACACCCATATCTACCAATTTTTTTGCTCCGGCGACACTGCAGCATGAAGCAGGTTCAGCACCGATTCCAGCCATATCGACGAAGGCTTTTGCGTCCATGATTTCCTGTTCAGTAACTGATTCAACTACACCGTTGCACCACTCAAGACCACGGAGTGATTTTTTCCATGAAACCGGATTGCCGATTTTGATAGCGGTTGCGATTGTATCGGGATCTTTTACCGGTTCAAACGGGGTATGATTTTTCCACATTTTAGCCAAAGGCGCTGAACCCTCTGCCTGAATGACGGCAATTCTCGGAATTTTATTGATAATTCCAAGTTGATAAAGTTCCTGCAATCCCTTGCTCAAAGCACTGTTATTGCCCAAGTTGCCGCCGGGGATGACAAACCAATCAGGTACTTCCCAATTAAATTGTTGAAGCACTTCAAATCCGATTGCTTTCTGTCCCTCGATACGGAAAGGATTAATTGAGTTCAAGAGATAAATATTAAGTTCTCTGCAAACATCCTGCACCAAACTCATCGCATCGTCAAAGTTACCCTTGATCTGCAAGGTTTTACCGCCGAATGCAAGTGCTTGTGCCAACTTTCCGTAAGCAATTTTGCCCTCGGGGATAAAAATAACACTTTTCATGCCTGAAACTGCCGCAAATGAAGCCATGGAGGCACTGGTATTGCCGGTTGAAGCACAAGCAACGGTTTTCGCCCCGTAATATTTGGCGGCAGTAGTTCCGCAGGTCATTCCGCGATCTTTGAAACTGCCGGTCGGATTTTCACCCTCATGCTTGAGGAAGAAGTTTTTAAGTCCGGCATATTCGCCTGCTTTGCCTGCCGGATAAAGTCTGGTATTTCCCTCCATGCGAGTAACGATTTGCTCGTCGGGAATATCGAAAATCAATTCTTTGTAACGCCATACACCTGAAGCAGTTGCACCCCATTTTTGTCCCCAGCGAGAATCAAAAAGATTTTTTAATTCCTCGCCGTCAACTCCGCTTAAATCACGAGTTAAATCCAGAGTTCCGCCGCAATCGCAAGTGTAACGCACTTGAGATAAATCATATTCTTTGCCGCAATCGACACATTTTAAGAAAGCTTCAATTTTTTTCATTTTTATTTATCCTTTGATATTTTTTTCAGGCAGGATTCTTTAACATCATGGATGATTTTTTCCAAGCTGTTTTCAGCCTGCCAGTTAATTAACTTATTGATTTTGCTCACATTCGGAGCACGGTGCATCATATCCTCAAAACCGCTCTCGTAAGCCTCTTCATACGGAATCAAATTAATTTCAGAGTCGCTATTTAGTTCCTGAATTATCAATTTTGCAAGTTCAAGTATGGAAATTTGACGCTGACTGCCGATATTGTAAATTTGACCGAATGATTCCTGCTTATCTGCTAAAGCCAATAAAGCTCTGACGGTGTCAAAAACATGGCAGAAGCAGCGGCTCTGACTGCCGTCTCCGTAAACTCTGATTGCTTTATTCTGCAAAGCCGCCTCTACGAAGCGGGGAATCACCATGCCGTACTGTCCCGTCTGACGAGGCCCGACGGTATTAAAAAAGCGGACAACCGTGGCGGCAAGATTGTGTGATTTGTAGTAAGCAAGTGCGTAAAATTCGTCCAATAATTTACTGCACGCATACGACCAGCGTGAGTGAGTCGGACAGCCGATGAGGAGATCATCAGTTTCAGAAAAATAAGCACGATCAGATTTGCCGTAAACTTCACTGGTGGAAGCCACAATAATTCGCTTGTTGAATTTGACTGCCTCATCGAGTATTCGCTCGGTGCCGTGGACATTAGTATAGATTGTATGCCCCGGTTCTTTGACAACCAATTCAACTCCAACTGCCGCCGCCAAGTGGTAGATGCAGTCAATTTCTGATACATATTGAGCCAAATTGAGATCATTATCGGTCAAGTCGGCAATAACAACTTGTAATTTCGGATGATTTTCGATAGCCTTTAAATTATCCAAAGAGCCGGTTGACAGGTTATCAATAATGATAACTTTTTCGCAATTTTCCTGCTCCAAAAGTTTTTCAGCCAAGTGACCGCCGATGAATCCGGCCCCGCCGGTAATAAGATAACGCATTTTATTGAATCTCCTTTTTTTTGCGGAAAGTGATTATCGCAAGATTGAAAATTCCGGAGAAAATATAGATAGTTACCCAGAATGCAATACCTTTTAATTGCCAAATAATCATCGTTAAAATTACGAAGAATACAAAAAGCATTTTTCGCTTGCTTTTAGTCGCAGATACTAAATATCGTGCCGCATGGCGATAAGGAATATTTGATACCATGAGCAATCCCAAAAATGCCGCATAAATCGGAAGAAATGTACTCAAAAATTTGAGCGAAATATTCAAGTGCGGAGCAACTAAAACTACAGCACAAATCGCCGCCGCCGCACCGGGTGAGGGAAGACCTGAAAAATAATTTTTGTCAACAACTTTATTATCTTCATCGGGGAACATCGCTTTGATATTGTATCGAGCCAAGCGAAGAGCCGCACCGCCGATATAGATTGAACAAAGGCAATAGATAAGCACTTCCCGAGTTTTGGTAATATCTACATCCGCACGCTGAACAATCATTGCGTGGGTCATAACTGCGACCAAGGTTGCCGGAGCAAGTCCGAAAGTGACCATGTCAGAGAGAGAATCCATTTCAACTCCCTCCAAACTTGCGGCATTAAGCAATCTTGCCACAAAACCGTCGAGTGCATCAAAAATCATTGCTCCTAAAATAATGTAAGCACTAACTGCATAAACCTCCAGCGAATATGCTTCAATTCCCTGGATATTGGTTTTTTCGTAAACCCTTAAAATGTAAAGGATTGCCGCAAAACCGCAGAGCGAATTGCAGAGGGTGAGGAAGTTCGGCATCCACTTGAGAGATGCGGCAGATTTTATCTTTTTAATCATAAAACCTCCTACTTGATTTCCGCAATAATTGTTTCGCCGCCACGAACTTTGTCGCCGATTTTTACTTTCAAATCAAATTGATCTTTCGGGAGGTAAATTTCAGTGCGTGAACCGAATTTAATCATGCCGTAGAGCTGACCTTTTTTGAGTTTCGCACCTGCTTGAACGGGACAGACAATTCTGCGTGCGATTGCACCTGAAATCTGACGGATTGCCATCGGGAAGTTTTTGTCGCCCATCGTGGCAGTTCCGGCAATAGTCATTGCTTCATTGCGTTTAGCACACTCCGCATGGCGGGCATCTAAATACTCGCCTTTGCGATAGTTTACGGATTCGACCTGAAAATCCGCACATGAACGATTTACATGCACATTAAGCACGGAGAGAAATATACCGATTCTCAATGCTTCGCCCTTAAACGGAGACTGGTCAAAGTCCTCAACAACTTCAATATCACGCACTGTGCCGTCGGCAGGACTTACCAAAAAATTGATGTTGGTAGGAATATGACGTGACGGATTGCGGAAAAAAGCAGCAATTGCCAGAAAAACTATTGTGAAAAACACTGTTAAAATCCAAGTTGCCGCCATTGAATATTTGCTCAAAAACAACCAGCAAAGAGCGATTAATACTCCGTTAATGATAAAGGCTAATCCCCATTCTTTAAATCCGTATTTAGTTAAAGTCATTTTTTCCTCCGTTAATTTTATTTTATGAAATTAAACTTATACCTATAGTAATATACATGCAAAGTTGAAAAATGCCAATTTTTTTTGTAAATTATCCGAATATAATTGCTTTTTTCAGTTGCAAAAATCGAAAAAATTTACCTTGCTTGCATTAATTCGCACTTAAAAAAATCTCCATAACTCGATCGAAAACCCCTTGACACGCAGAAATTACCATTCCGTAGTTGGTTATCGGAACACCTGCATCAACGGATTTTTGTACTCTGGATAATGTTTCACGGCGGTTAAGCATGCATGAACCGCACTGAATTACGAGTTTATACTCCTTTAAGTTTTGCGGAAAATCCGAGCCTGCAAAAAACTCAAAAATGAGATTTTTACCGGTTTTTTTCTTGATCAGCATCGGAATTTTTACCCTGCCGATGTCATCATGGGTCGGGTGGTGTGAACAGCTTTCGGCAATGAGAATTTTGTCTCCGTCTTGTAATTTGCTCAAACTTAAAGCTCCCTGTGCCATGATTTTCATATCTGCTTTCAATCGAGAAAAAAGAATTGAAAAAGTAGTGCATTTGACTTCATTGGGAGTATTTTTGACCATAAAATCAACCATTTGAGAGTCGCAGATAACCAAATCGGGATTTTTTGGAAGCATTGCCAGAGTTTGTACAAATTCACTCTCTTTGCACATTATCGGAATTGCTCCCAAATCCAAACATGCTCGCAATGCTTGCACCTGCGGCATAATCAGACGCCCTTTCGGGGCTTGAATATCTATCGGAATAAGCATCAAAACAACATCGCCTTGTTTGACAAAATCACCGAGCAAGTCGGGGGTTTTGATAAACTCTTCGGGGATAACGGCAAATAAGCGATCTTTCAACGCGGTCAAAAAATTCTCTCTCTCGTTTAAGTTATTTAAGTTGATCACAATCGGTTTTACGCCGATTTTCTCATTGATTTTGTCAAAAAATTCTGCTGAAATATCACAAGTTGCATCCTTATTGATAATCGGAATAACCCCCTGATTGTGAGATTTTGCCTGTGATAGAATAAGCTCCTCTGCTTCACTCCAAGCGTCGTTGCGGATAGTCAAAAGTACCACATCCGCCCGATCAAAAAGTTTAATGGTTTTGTCCATTCGCTTCTCTCCGAGAATGCTCTCATCGGCAAATCCTGCACTGTCAATAAATAATACCGGTCCGAAAGGAAGCAATTCCATCGGTTTCTCGACAATATCCGTCGTTGTTCCTGCAATTTCTGAAACAATTGCGACATCCTGTTTGGTAATAAAATTCAGCAAAGTTGATTTCCCGGCATTTGTCCGTCCGAGAATGGCAATTTGCAATCTCAAAGATTTCGGTGTATTCTGCATAATTTTCTCCGCACATTAAAAATTTAATTCTTTTTGTTCAAATATACTCTAAAAAATTGCAAAATCAAATCAATAAAGCCAAAATATCTTATAAATTATTAAATAATCACGGAAAAAGTAACAACAAAAAAGGGGCTGTGCCGTACAGCCCCCATTGTTTCGCAAATCTATAAATTATTCTGCGGTAACAATAAAAATTTCATCATCTGCGACTGCATCTTGAGCAGCAGCAGGGGTTTGAGCTGCTGATTTTTTCATATCAGCTTTGCTGTGCATGGTGACTTTTTTGTCAACGCTTTGAGTATGCTCTTTGGCTTCGCACTTGTCGATACCTTTGGTGCAGACTTCAGCTTTTTTAACCGCGTCAACTTCGGTCAAAGATTTATCGCTTCTGGCTTCATCTTTGGTCATCGGCGCCATGACTTGACCGTCTTTGGTTTTTACTGCATTTTTCTCTTGCGGTTCAGCGATTTTCAACTGCTTTGCGATCCAGTAATTACCGTCTGCGGTCTGCCAGATAGAGACGGCTTCATCGACGACGTCGCCATTCTGATCGACTGCTTCGGCTGCCCATACGGCAATCGGGCAGGCGTACTGATTTTGGGCAGTTTTTGCGTGTTTAACTGCATTGTCTTTGCATTTAAGTTCGCACTTGTCCTTTTTGGCATCATCGCAATTTGATGCACTTGCAAAGACGGGGGTGACTGCACAACATAAAGATAGTGCAACGACAGAGATTGTTTTGAAGTTCATAATACTTCTCCTCTTTTGTTTTTTTTGTCTTTACCACCGTGGTAAAGCTCTCCTCTCTGCTATTACAATAACTTAAATATCGCAAAAATCAAGTTCTGAAAAAATAAACAAAAATAGTAATTTTTCTCTTGACTTTTTTGGAAAAAATATTATAATAACTTCAAGTTTATTACAAGGAGTTACATGAAAAATATTGTTAAAATTTGTATCTTATTTACAGTTATGCTTTTATCGTTATCGGGTTGCCGAAGTGTGAGAATTGAGCCTGCACTTGCGGAGAATGTTGATAATTTGCAAATTCGGATGTTGAATCCGAATGAGGGAGTTCTCTATACGGAGAAATCTGCACTGCAAATAAAGTTCAGAAATAATTCGGGGGTTTTATTTACCGGCAGAACCCCGATTTTTGTCAATTCAAAGACCCAAATTGTCAATAAATCAATAGATTATTTCTTTTTTTCTTGGGAGATTCCGTATTTTTTATTTGACAATTACGATCTTTTGGAGACGCTTTTGAATTTGGAAAAGCAGCAAGTTCAAGTGCAATCAATTGTGATTGATGCAGGACACGGCGGTAAAGATCCCGGAGCAATAGGGAAAAATTCGCTGGAAAAAAATATTAACCTCGCTATTGCGTTAAAATTGAAAGATGCTTTGGAAGCAAAAGGTATTAAAGTTTTTTTGAGTCGCAGTGATGACCGTTATTTGACTTTGAAAGAGCGTACCGATTTTGTGCAGAAACTTGATTGTCGAATAGACCTGTTTATTTCAATTCATCAGAATTCGTCAACTAACGCCAAAGCAAGCGGAATTGAAACCTATTATCCCAAACGAATTTTGCAAAATGGCGAAATGTCTGAAAGTGATAAATTTAATTTCGCCGTCGCCTGCAAAATTCAGCAGAAATTAGCTGAAAACAGCAGTCTTGCCAATCGCGGTGTCAAAAATGCCGACTTCTATGTGTTGAAAAAAAATTCCGTTCCGGCAATTTTAATTGAATGTGGCTTTATCAGCAATAGGGAAGAGGAGCAAGTGCTTAATTCTGAAGCACATCAGCAAGCAATTGTCAAGTCAATTGTCGAGTCGCTTCAACTTTAAGGGGATATTAAAATCCCCCGTAAACATTGTTAAATAATTCATCAATTTCTGTCTGCATATCGGCAGGAATTGTGCGGTATTGTGCAGTGTTTTCAGAGTCTGCAATTTTTTCCAGAATCTTGGCCGTCGCAGTCATCAGGACGGCACTCTGACGGAAATCAATAATCTCCGCATCATTATCTACACGGTGGTGATAGAAAAGCCCCGCCGTACAATTCGGTCGGAAAAGCCAAATTCCCGGTACTCCGCATGCGGCAAAAGGAAATTGATCCGTATAAGGGCAGGGGGTAGTTTTTTCAAGGTAATATATATCATTTCGGTTGTATATTTCTCTAATGAGCGACAGTAATTCATCATTGCCGTTAATAGTGAAGTCATACCACCCTGCAATAGAGCCCATTGAGTCAAAATTGCACATAAAAATACCATTTTCAGTAATTTCTTTTCGGTGGTTTCTGACGTAAGCGGCACTGCCGAGCGAGAGCTGTTCCTCGGCACCGAAACTAATCAATTTGAAGGTGCATTTATGTTTTTTTGCGGTAAAAATTTTAGCAAATTCAAGCAAAATTGCACAGGCAATTGCATTGTCATCAGCGCCGACAGAGCCTGCTTGAGTATCGTGGTGGGCCCCGCAATAGATTACTCCTGCATCGGGATCGGTACCGGGGATTTCGCAAATAACGACACTTGTTTTGCTCGGACGGGCTTCTCCGACTACGCAAATTTTTGCCTTAGATGCCTGATTTTTCTGCCAATTCCATGCGTCCATGTAGGCGACATTCAAACTTGGGACTGAGCCGTATTTCTGCACATAAGCAGGGAAAAGTCCGTCTGCGAGCGGAATTGAGCCGGGGTAACGGGTGTCAACAAAAAGGATAAAAGCAGGAGCTGCATCCATGAGGCGTTTGTAAGATTCTTCGTTTTCAATATGGCAGCCCAAATGTACTACAGCTTTATTTGTGATGAAAGACAGATCGCTTTTTTGATAAGAAGTTGCACTGTCAAAAAAGACGATTTCTCCCTCAAAAGTTTTGCCCGAAGTTGTGCATGATGCCCCGAAAAGCGAGCAGGGGAATTCAATCCATTTGCCATTAATTTCAACTTCGAGTTTTTCTTGAGATACGGCACGCTCCATTACGGGATATTCTTCAATTGAGACATGCGGAGAGAATTTTCTAAACTCATTTGCGAGATATTCAGCTGCTTGATATTCCTGATGTGAACCTGCTAATCTGACTCCTATTTCATCGGTTAAAACTCTTAAGTGTTTTTCCAAATTTTTTGCGATATTATCCATAATTTTCAACTTTCCTGAATTAAGTTTTTATTGTTTTGGATAATATAATTTGAAAAATACAGAAATCAAATTTTTTTGATAGATATTTAAAGACTTTTTACATAAAAAATTAAAGTCGGCTTGTATTGCCGACTTTAACTATGTTGAGATTTTATTTTTTCTGCAAAATAGGTTCGTTAAGCGTACTCAAAGTTAAGCCTTGATACTTTTCTTTCGGCTGAATCGGACAGAATTGAAGCACGATAAAGGCGATGATATAATCAATCGGCAAAGCAAAGGCGAAACTTCTTTCAAGCGGAATATCTTTGACATAAACATTGCTGTAAATATACCAAATCAGCATCGACTGCAAAACTCCGAAGCAGAAACACGCCGTAAGTCCGGATAATTTACCGTACCAGCGATCGCGGATAGTTTTAACAAAATACGGCACAGCAAATGCAACTCCGAGAATTATCCAGATATAGACGTACCAATCAAATGGTAATTTGCCGCCCCAGCCGAAACCTACACTCGGGTCGGCATTCCATGCAGCGACCGCCGGACGACTTAAAGCGTACCAAACATTATTGGCAATTCTCTCTCCGAAAGCATAAATACAGAATCCCCAGATAAGTTTGGAATTTGCCCTTTTTGAGAGTACGGCAAAAAGGAATGCAGGGAGGATTGCAGTTCCGAAGATGATAAAAAGTGTTTGAACTTCCGCAACTGACTGCTTGAGATATTTACCGGAATACTCAAGTAAAACGCCGAAAACGATTACAAATATACCAATCCACAAGGTGGCAAGTTTGGAAATTCTTACTTCGCCCGAAGCATCAAGTTTTTTATTGATGAATGTAACGTGGAACTCCTTAAGCCAAATGGTTGCCATTGAGTTCATGCCTGAACTTAATGTACTCATAATTGCTGCCAGCATCCCCGCAATAAACAGTCCCGGAATCGGAGTCGGAAGTTCCGTCGCAACAAAGTGGAAAAATGCTTTGTCGCCGGCACCTGCTTGGATGGCTGAATCGGGATTTTGGTGGTAATAGGTGAATACTGCTAAACCAACAAACCATAATGCCAATGTAAATATGGCACTGAATCCGGTTGAAACGCACTGTGCTTTGAAGCCCTCTTTCCAGTTTTTTGTGCTTAAAAGTCTTTGGATGATGATTTGGTCACTGCATGCGGTAGTCAATGGCCCCATAATTCCATTCCACACCATCAGGAAAAACAATAATCGAACATACGGAGTAATTTTGTAGAAGTCCGGATCATGGAATTGCGGAGCTCCTTTCCCTTGAGCAAAAGCGGTAGAAACTGCAGCAACTGCACCGCCGTCAATTTTATAACAGAGGATAAAAATAACTGCCGCAAATGTTCCGAAAAGCACTACGAATTGCAGTACATCCGTCCAGATAACCGCTGTCGCACCGCCTTTGAAGGTATAGAAAATTGCGAAAACTCCGACCAGCAAAATTGAGAATAACGGCGACCAATGAAATGATGCTTCAAAAATTTTAGCTGTGGTATAGATAACCATACCTAAATACATCGTTCTGGTATAGAAAACTGCGGCGGCGATTACTCCTCTGACGGTTTTATCGTAGCGGTATTCCAGATATTCGTAGGGAGTGAAACTTCCCAGGCGAAAATAAAATCGGGTAAAAAGCAGATAACAGGGAATTGACAAAACAGTAACTAAAGTGTTTTGCACTAAAAACAGCGTAAGACCGTTATTGTAAATTTCTCCCGGAACCATTACCAGCGATACGGAACTAAGTAACGCCATTACGCACGCCATGCCGACGGCGAAAAAGGGTAATTGCCGTCCTGCCATAAGGTATTTTTCCGCAGTTTTATTGCCTCTTGAGCAGTATAAACCGATAGCCAAAACTGCTGCAAGATAAATAATTATCATGGAGTAGTCCCAACCATTTTGCAAAATAGCTTGCATTAAATTGTTTAGATTATTTAACATTTTTCTCCTTTAAATTAATTTGATAGTGAATATTGCAAAAATAATCATTTTTGCAAATCATAACCGATGTAGGACAAATCAACTGAACCTGCAACACCGTTTGACCCGTCTCCGAATTGGATGCGATTGTCAAAGTGATTTTTGTTAGGATTCAATTTGCCTTCTGAAATCAATTTACCAGTGCCGTCAACTAACTTCCAAGTTGCACTGTTTGCATCTGCGTGGAGTTCAAAAGCTTTAAATTTACCATGTAAATCATAAGGGATTTCAATCGGTTGATTATTGCTTTTCAATAAAATTTTGTTTTTAGTAAACTCAACAACTGCAAAACTTGAAGTTTGAGCAAAAGAGCAAAGGACTTGAAACTGAGGGGCATCAGTACCATGGTCATTAACTCGTAACTCCCAACCGATTTTGACTTTTGAGTATGGTTCAACTCCCTGTAAATTGGCACGGTAATTTGCGAAGCGGTAGGGGCGTGCTTCGCCCTTTAACTCCAAATGCAACACTGGATATGGGCGTTCGGCAATTTTTTGAATTTCCCACCAAGTATTATTTTGAGCCGCTTTTTCATTTGAGCGATGAAGTAGTCCGTGAGAGAAAAAATTAGTTCGCTTTTCAATCGCCATTCCACAATCAGGAGAGTAGAAAACTTGATATTCTTTTGCTTTTGGGTGAGTTGCATTGGAAGCAAGGAGTTTGTCATCTTTTATGACATTAAATCTGGCGGCAAAAATTCTGCTGAATCGAGCCAGATTTTTCCAAGCCCCAATGTCGCTTTCGTCATAAACAACCGTGATTTGGTCTTTGGCTGTCTCCAAAATTGAAGCATAAGAACTTCCGCTTCCGCCATAGACTTGATAGGTTTGATAATTATTTCCGGTGCCGGTAAAGTCTATTAATAAATAAAGTGCCGGACGCCCGGAAACAATCAGCAAGGTGCCGTTTTTCATCACATGTGCCATTGGTGCAACGCAGAATGGAGCAATATTTTTGCGATCTCCCCAAGTTTTGCCGCCGTCACGACTTCTAAGCTGCACCAAGTCTCCAAGTGCTGTCAATCGGACAAATGCCAAAAAATCCCCATTAGTTAATTCGACTACATCCGCTTCATTCGGGCCTTCTGTAAATTGTACAGAATAGTCTTCCAAAATAGTTGAGTAGTAGTGCCATGACTTGCCGTCATCGGTCGATTCAATCAAAAACGAATGATTTTTATTGGCATTTTCTTTGTAGCCATAGCCCGTTAAAAGCAAGCGATTATCCTTGGTGCGAAGCACTTTGCGATGCAGGCGGAAAGAACTTTTGTATGGCAGTTTAATAGTTGATTTTGTAACTTGACCAATATGGTTCTTGTCAGCAGTTTTGTGAATTAAAGTATGAGTATCAGAAACTTTATTATCCCAGCACTCAATTTGACATTTTTTCCCATCAAGTGTTTCGTAGGCATTAAATCCACCCAGACACCCTTTTTGCCCACGCTGCCAAGTAACACCATTGTCCAAAGAGTAGTCACGGCACCCATATTCAGAAACGGTATGAATACCGCCGGAGTGACGGAGATAAATTGAACCGTCCGAAAAGTTTTGGGCGAAGCAAAAATTCAAGTGTTCATTAGTGGATTCAATTAATGACATGCTGACTGGCTCAATTCTGCCGCCATTTAGGATAACAGTTCCGAAAGGATAATCTTTTTCGTCGGCGAAAACTGCCGAAAAAAGGCACAATAATCCCCAATAGAGTATTTTTTTTATTTTCATCTTATAATTTTCCTTTAAATGAAAAGAGGGAATAAAATATTACTTTTTGACGCCGTTAAGATAGTAGGCAAAAGTTCCTGTGAAACCGCCGTCTTCTAATTCATCAGCAACCGCAGTTGCAGTCATTGATTCTACATGACCGTCACTCCAGCCGATAGCATTTCTTTCGCCATGAACAAAGCTCGCTAAATTTGCACGATCAGAAGTTAAATGCCATTCAAAACTTTGCCAGTTATTTGTATTACTGAAAGTACACGCCATAAGCATTTTTGCATTTTTCAAGTTGTACAAATTAATCATACATGCAAAATCATCCTCTCCGGCACTGTTGGGGATTGAATAGCTGCTTTTGCCTAAATAATCCTGCCATGTTGATACAGAGCGCGGCATACCGTAAATAGTTTGGCAACCATTATAAGTGTCGTCATCTTTGTGGGGTTTGAACCTGATTGACGGGCATTGAGCCTCTGACAAATTGGCTGCATAGTTATTATTTTTCAGAAGAGCGAACCAAGTGATATTTTTGGGAGTCATGTTTTCGCCGTGACGGATAACCATTGTGCCGTTGTGATCCTGACAATAAATAGTAACTGCGAGCATGCACTGTTTTTTGTTGTTGGTGCATGAAATTGCACGAGCTTTTTCACGGGCTTTGTTGAGTGCGGGGAGCAGCATACCTGCCAAAATTGCGATGATTGCGATAACAACCAACAACTCAATGAGGGTGAATTTTAATAAGTTTTTCATAATTTAGCCTTTCTTTCTTTTTTATTTGTTTGTTTTTTTTGGGGTCTAATACTTGAGGCGATTAAAAAACACATCAAGTGCGAAAAAACTACATATATTGTAACACTAAAAATGGCAAAAGTCAATATCAAGTTGCCAAAAAAACTTCAAATAAGTTGTCTTAATGTATTGTGTTTTTTAGCAAAAAAACTGAATAATTATTGAATCGTTCCTGAAAAAGTTGTATTCTTGTATTATTTAAGAATAACTATCACGAAATTAATTTTTTTTGGATAGAGTTATTGTCGCAAAAAATATGAAATATTTATTAATTTTTTTTGAAAAAAACGAGTTTTTTTCGAAAAGTATGCTATATTATGATTATTACCGTAAAATTATGGTTAAATAGAAGAAAGGAAAATAATATTATGAGTTTTTCAATCAGAGAACGCATTTTGGGCGGTTTGTTCGGCAAAGCTGTCGGCGGTACATTAGGTCAGCCATGCGAAGGGCTTCGCGGACCTTTGCATTTAGATAGATACACTCCCGAGCCGACTGAAATGCAGCCCAATGATGATTTGGATTTGCAGATTTTGTGGATTTGTAAAATTGCAAGTGATTGGAATGGAGTGCTTTCCAGAAAAAATTTCGCTAAAGCATGGGTTGATAATGTACATTTCTATGTCGATGAATATGCGGTAGCAATTCGTAATATTGAGAAAGGAATTTTGCCGCCTTTTTCAGGACAGTATGATAATGCTTTCCGTGACGGTTTAGGTGCGGCAATTCGAAGTGAAATTTGGGCGTTCCTTGCTCCTAATGACCCTGATACAGCGGTAAAATATGCTCGATTTGATGCCGAAGTTGACCACTGCGGTGACGGATATTATGCTGAAATGTTTTTGACCTCTTTGGAGAGTTTGGCATTCGGCGAAACCGATATTATGCAATTAATTGAAAAAGGTCTTAAGTATATTCCCGCAGATAGTCGTTTGGCACAAGCGGTCAGAGATACAATTAACTGGTGTTCTGAAAGCGATGACCCATTGGTTGTCCGCCGTAATATTATCCGTAAATACGGCAGTCCGAATTTTACCGATGTGGTAATGAATATTCCGTTTATGATTATGGCATTGATTTTGGGCAAGGGAGTTTTCGGTAAATCAATCTGTCTGGCAAATAATTGCGGACGTGATGCGGATTGTACTGCGGCAACTGTCGGTGCGATTTTGGGAATTATTAATCCCGACGGAATTGAGGAGCAGTGGCTTAAGCCGATCGGCAGAAATTTGGTGGTAAGTAAAGAGATTACCGGAATTAATCCGCCTGCAACTTTGGATGAGCTTACTGATTTAATTATGGCATGGCAGGGCAAAATTGTTTGTGACGACTCAATGCCGATTGAGCCTGTTTGGAAAGATTTTGAAATTCATGCCAAAACGGGTGTCTCTGTACCGAAGTCCAGAGGGGATATTTCCCGTGACAAAATTAATGCAATCGAACTTAGCGATATGACTTTCAAGGGTAATTTGACTTGGGATGTCGATTTAAGTGATCTTGAGGGCGATAGTTTCCGTATTTATGAGATGAAAATGGAAGTGCCTTATGACGGACGTTATGCCTTTATCGTGGCGGCGACTTGCCGCTGTCTGGTGTGGCTTAATGATGAACTGCAATTCGGTCAGTCAAGAGGCGATTTTGTTCCGTCAACTAATCGTCCGCACATTAACCAGAATTTGCGTATGTTTATGAAAAAAGGCACCTATAATTTGTCAATAGCTCTCTCTCCCTACGATGAGGAGCAGACTTCAACACCGCTGTTTTTCTGCCTTGCCAACCATGAATACAAGTTCATTTTGGGTGCATTTGATAGAGATAATAATAAAAACTTAAACAAATAAGGAGTTTTATAATGACAGATTTAACTAAATATCCGTTGACCGCTGATGACATTAGAATCAGAGATCCGTTTATCATGCCGCACAACGGCAAATATTATTTAACCGGAACTAATGCCGATTACAATGTGATTTTCGTTGTCTATGTGAGTGAGGACTTAATCCACTGGAGTGAAGCAAAAACTATCTACACTCCAACTCCTGATATGGCAGATACCCTTGAGTATTGGGCACCGGAAATGTATGCTTACAATGGGAAGTATTATCTTTTCGGCACAATTAATCGCGAGGGCGATTATCGTGGAACTTATGTTTTAGTATCAGACACTCCCGATGGCGAATATAAAATGTGGTCAGAGGGGCCTGTAACTCCGGAGCATTGGATGTGTCTGGATGGAACTTTGTATTTTGAAGACGGTAAACCCTATATGATTTTCTGCCACGAGTGGCTGCAAGTTTGTGATGGTACAATGTGTTATGTGCCATTGACTGATGATTTGAAAAAAGCCTGCGGCAATCCGAGATTGATGTTCTCTGCTACGGATGCTTCATGGTGCCGTGCAATCAGTTCAAACAATGGAGCAAAATATCCTTGCTACATTACCGACGGCCCCTGTATGTATCAAAGCAGCAATGGCAAACTCTATATGCTTTGGTCAAGCAAGGGTGACGGCGGTTATACTGTCGGTATTGCAGTCAGCAGCAATGGTAAACTTGACGGCGAATGGACTCAGCTTGAGAAGCCGCTTTTCGGAGCAAACGGCGGACATTGCGGAATTTTCAAGAACTTTGACGGACAGTATTATCTTTCATTGCACCAGCCGAATGACCGTCCGCTTGAACGCATGAAGCTCTACCGCTTCGGTGAAGATGCTGACGGGGTGCCTTGTATTTTGGATTAAAAGATAAGTTCGGCAAGTTAAAAAAAGTTTGTTGAAACTAAAAAAAACGCATTTTTTTTCATTTTTAAGTTGAATATACAACTTATTAGATTATATTATTAGTTGGATATTGGTGCAACGGGCAATCGTTCATGTTGATTTTTTCAATGTGAGAGGAAAGTCCGGACTGCATAGAGCAGGAAGTCCTTTGATTTTTGAAAAGGATACGGCGGACAATAAGCCGCCGGAAGGAAAGTGCCACAGAGAAGATACCGCTTGTGCCTTGCAAAAGGTGCGAGTAAGGGTGAAAAGGTGGGGTAAGAGCCCACCGGGCAGTAAGTGTAAGCCCTGTCGCTCAGGCAAACCCCTTTCGCAGCAAGACCAAATAGGAAATGAGTTGCTGCTCGTAACGCTTGAATTTCGGGTTCTGGTCGCATAGATAGATGATTGCCGTCCGCCTCGTGCGGATACAAAATCCGGCTTATAGTTGCACTGATTCCGCTTGATAAAGGATTATGAGAATTAATAATATACAAAATTGATAGAGTGAATTATGCCGAAAATTGCAATTATAAGTGATATTCATGGCAATGCAGAAGCTTTTCAGGTAGTGCTTGACAAGTGTGCAGAGCTGGGAATAGAGTATTTTGCCTCTTTAGGGGATGTGGTAGGGTATAATGCTGATCCGCAACCGTGTTTGCAGGCAATGCAGCAGTTGCCGCTTGTCGGTAGAGTCCGGGGCAACCATGATGTTTACGCTGCTAATGTCGATAAGGAGGTCGTCGGATTTAATGCGAATGCCAAAAAGGCAATTGAGTGGACTTCTGCTCAGTTGACTGAAGAGGAACGCAAGTGGCTTATTGAAGCCCCTGCGAGATTGAATTTAACCAAATACGGCATGACTTTGGTGCATGCGACATTAGATAGTCCCGATAATTGGGGGTATATTTTTGATGAACATCACGCGAGAGATAATTTTAATTATCAATATACCCAGGTTTGTTTTTGCGGACACTCACATTTTCCGGTTGCTTTTGAGAAAAAGCAGGTAGTTTTCTCCGGAAATGCGATTGAGGAATTGCATGAATGGCGGTCTATCAGTATTCCGGAAGTAAATGATTTTACAGTAGAAAACAGCGTAACTATCAAGCTCAAAGTTGATTGCAAATACCTTTTTAATGTCGGCAGTATCGGACAACCTCGTAATGGTGATCCACGAGCGTCTTTTGTAATTTATGATAGTGATATGTTGTCATTGACCAGATACGTAATTCCTTATGATATTGCTTCGGCTCAAGAGAAAATTTTGAATGCAGGTTTGCCGGAGAGATTGGCATTGCGTCTGGCTAAAGGTAATTAATTGAAAAATGAGAGGGATGGGCAAAAGATGAGGAAGTTAGTTAAAGTTTTTTTGATTGCAGTATTTTTTGTCGGATTTGCTCCTGTTATTTTTGCTCAAATTGCCATGCAGTTGGCAAGCAGTCAACGTACATACATGCTTTACGAGCCGATCCGACTTGTTTTAAGATTACGCAATGATACGGGGCGACCGTTGGTTTTCGGTCTTAATGAGGAGATTCGAGCTGAAGTATATTTTGAAGTTCAGGATAGAAACTATAAGCGGATGGATAAATTTCCGCTTAAGCCGTTGGTTATAAACAAGGGCAAGGTTGTGTTTCCCGGTCAAATGGTTGATTTGGCAGTTGATTTGAATAAATTGTACCACTTTGATTCTCCGGGAGTTTACCGCCTTCATGCTTTTATTAAGCATCCGCAGATTAAAGATACTTTCAAAAGTAACGATATTCGCTTTGATATTTCCAGAGGGAATGTCTATTGGTCAAGAGAGATCGGATTGCCCGAAAATTATCTCAAAATTAATAACGAAAAAGTATCTTCAGAGAAATCCCGATTCTATCGCATAAAAACTATGGTGGATACCCCGAATAAGTTTTTTTATTGCGTGGTTGAGGATTCTCAAAAAGTCTATCAGATTATCCGAATCGGACAAGTTTACGGAGTTGAAATGCCGCAAATGTCGGTTGATATGGCGGGAGTTCTGCATATTTTAATGCCGCACGGAGCGAAGTTGTACAAGTATTATCAGGTGGATATTGACGGAGCGATGGCACAGGAGGTGAAGTATTACAAAAGCACTAAAATTTCTCCGCAGCTTATTACCGACAGCAATGGCAAAGTTGCAATCGGCGGCGGCGAAGCGGCAATCCCGAATGTGGATTATATTGTAGAAACTCCGACTTACTATGTCCAATAAGTTTGTGTGATAAAAGAGGAAATAAAATAAAAGGAATTAAAATTATATGATTAAAATTTCAAGTTCATTAGAAGACTATATTGAAGCAATCAGCGAGATCATTGAGGAGAATGAACACGCTCATACGAAAGATATTGCCAAAAAATTGAATGTGAAAATGCCGTCAGTTACTAATGCTTTGCAGAATTTGAAGGCGTTGGGACTTATTGAATACCAGTCTCATACTCCGGTAACGCTCACTCCCGAGGGAACCAGACTCGGTGCGATGCTTCGCAGACGTCATTACAATATCAGAATGTTTTTTAATCAGATTCTGCAAATGGAGTTAGCCGATGCGGATGTTTTGGCATGCAAACTTGAGCATGTTATCGGTGAAAATATCTCATCCAGATTGGCTTTTTTGGCAGAGAATATTATGGAAAGCCCCGAATGTGAGGAGTTGAGAAAAATTATTGATACTCAAATGGCTTCAATTTCCAGCGATAATTCGGCAATTCCGATGCTTTTGGCGGATGTTGCTGACGGTGACAGCTGTGTTATCAGCAAAATCGAGGAGTCGCTCAAAGGAATCGGCAGGTTTGCTGATTTGGGCTTGGTCAAAGGCACTTTGCTTACCATGGAGGGACGCGCTCCTTTCGGTAATTTAATCCGAGTAAAGGTCATGGGAGCAAGTTTGTCAATCAGAGTGCAGGATGCTAAACACATTTGGGTTAAGTTAGTACCTGAATATCAACGTTAAATAATGTACAGGTGAAAAAATGTTAAACGTTAATTCTTTTCGCAAAATGAAAAAAAACGGCGAAAAAATTGTGATGATGACAGCTTACGATGCAGTAACAAGTACCATTGCCGAGCAATCAGGTGTAGAGATGCTTCTGGTCGGTGATTCAATGGCAAATAGCATTTTGGGTTATAAAAATACAATCGCCCTCTCTCTGGATGAATCTGTTTTTCATACATCGGCAGTCAGACGTGGAGCTCCGAATACTTTTGTAGTTGCGGATATGCCTTTTATGACTTATCAGAATACCGAGTCGGAAGCATTGAAAAATGCGGCTCGTTATTTGCAAGTTTGTGACGCCAATGCGGTAAAAATTGAGGGTGGTGATGCGAATACAGTTGCCCTGATTTCTCGCATGACTTCATGTGGAATTCCGGTTGTCGGACACATTGGATTGCAGCCGCAGAAACTTTTAACTTCCGGAACTTATAAGGTTGCCGGCAGAACCGAGGAGGACGCCGCTCGTTTGGTTGCAGAGGCAAAAGCGATTGAGGAAGCAGGGGCTTTTGCTCTGGTTTTGGAGTGCATGCCGGAAGCAGTTGCTAAAATTATCACGGAATCTATTGACATTCCAACTATCGGAATCGGGGCAGGAATTTACTGTGACGGACAAGTTCAGGTGATTACCGATGTATTGGGCATGGGGAGTTTCATTCCGAAGCATGCGAAGCAGTATGCGAACTTAAATCAAATCATCGCACAGGCGGTCGGAAGTTATGTCGATGAGGTAAAAAATAAAAAATTTCCGACCATAGACAATAGTTTTTGATGTAATGAAACCTCTGTCATGGGGATAGGGGTTGAATAAAAAACCATTAATTGCTTAATGTATTAATCGGGGAGCAGGCGGGAAGTGATTTGTCATTGCTTCGCCTCAGTCAGGCTTAAGTGCGACACTCGATTAGTCGGTAACTTACCAAGAAAGGGAAAGAAAAATGCAAGACAGAACAAGAACTCCTTTGCAGGAAGATTATTTTTTTGATTTTCCTATTAAGGCACCGGCGAAATTTAATTTTGCCACTGATGTACTCGACAAATGGGCCGAGTTCGACCGTAATAAACTCGCAATGATCTGGGTTAACCAGCAGGGCGAGGAAAAACGTTACACTTTTCATGATTTCCGCAAACTCTCTATTCAGGCGGCAAATTATCTGGTAAAACTCGGAGTCAGCAAGGGCGATAGAGTTTTAATTATGCTGCCTCGATTGGTTGAGTGGTGGATATTCTCTTTGGCGATGATACGAATCGGAGCAATTCAATGCCCGTCTCCGACTTTGCTTACTCCTGAAGATATTAAGTATCGAGTCAACAGCGGCAAATTCAAAGTCGTTATTACAGATAATGAAAATGCTCCTAAGTTCGACGAGGTATTTGACCTTTGTCCGACTTTGAAAACCAAAATTATAGTCAATGACCGTCGTCCGGAGTGGAATTCATATCTCGACGTGGTTGAGAAAAAAATCAGTGTTTCCAATCGTCATGTTAATTTGACCAAACCATTTGAAAGTGACAGTAAGCAGACACTTTTCTATATGTTTACTTCAGGAACCAGTAAGCATCCGAAAATGGTTGAACATACCTATGACTATCCTTTGGGACATCGAATTACTGCTGAATTGTGGCATAATTTAGGACCGAATGATCTGCATTTTACCGTATCTGATACAGGGTGGGGCAAAAACATCTGGGGGAATTACTTCGGACAGTGGATTCTGGGTGCTTGTGTATTTATCTATGACATCCGAGGCAAATTCCATGCAGATGAGTTGTTGCCATTGCTTGAAAAATATTCAATTACTTCGTTCTGTGCACCACCGACTATCTACCGCATGATGGTGCTTAATGACTTGAGAAAGTTTGACTTGAGAGATTTGAAGCACACATGCTCAGCGGGTGAACCGATTCATATTGAGACGGTCAGAGCTTGGCGAGAGGGAACGGGATTGGATATTCGTGAAGCCTACGGACAGACCGAAACAATTTGCATGATCGGTAACTTTGAGGATAAAGACCTTAAAGAGGGTTCGATGGGGTATGCTGCTCCGGGGTGGGATTTGAAACTTCTTGACGATGACGGCAATCCGGTTCCGCAGGGCGAAGAAGGTAAAATTGCTGTTAATATTAAAAACGGCAAACCGGTCGGACTTTTCAAGCAGTATGTCGCTTCTGCGGAGGAGAATGCAAAAAGTTTCGTAGGGGATTATTATTTTACAGGCGACAAAGCTTATCAGGATGAGGACGGTTACTTCTTCTTTGTCGGCCGCAGTGATGATATTATCAAAAGTTCAGGTTACAGAATCGGCCCGATGGAGGTCGAGGAGGTAATGATGAAACACCCTGCCGTCCATGAAGTTGCCGTAGTTGCCGCACCTGACCCGTTGAGAGGGGCTAAAGTAAAAGCGTATGTGATATTGTACAAGGGCTTTGAAGCTACCGACAGCATGGTCAAAAAATTACAGCAGCATGTAAAAGAATCAACAGCTCCCTATAAGTATCCGCGTGAAATCGAGTTTGTAAAATCTTTGCCGAAAACTTTTTCAGGCAAAATTAAACGAGATTTGTTGCGGAAACACGCTGAAACAGGAATTTATTGGACTAAACATTAATAATGAAATGCAGTGACTTGAAAAAGATTATCAAGGATGAAACAGGCGCATCGATTCTTGAGTCGATGATTGCTATTATGTTGCTTTGTTTAATCTTTTTCGGGGTCATGCAAGTATTTTCTTTTGCCATGGATCAAATGGTTTGCCGTTATGCAGCATTTAACGGTGCGAAAGCGTGGTCGCTTGGGTACACCCCCAGAATTACCGAAAAAACTGTCAGATTATCAGCGATGGGAATTTCAGGCAAGGATTATTCAAAGCCGAAAATGCGAGATCTGTCCGAATATTCGCTCAAAGAAAGAATGCAGCAGTATATGATGTCAGGCAATGCCGATGTCGATTTTGAGTATTGGCAGAATAAGGGGTGTGCTACATGCTCTCAAGCTTCAGGAACGCAGTTGAAGCATTCAATAAGCAGCAAAAACGGAGCGGAAGTCAGGATTCAGGTTCGGTTGGAACATGCTCCGATGTTGACTGATGGTATCGGCGGGTTGCTGCACATGGGTTTTGACGATGCCTCGGTGCGATCGACATATTCTTTTTACAATCATAGTCACAGATTTTTAAAATGAAGTTAAATTGGTTTTTCCTATGACATTAAAAATAAAAAAATCTTGCAATTCCGGACAGGTATTGATTACGGGACTTATCATGGTGCTGATATTGTTGCTCGCGATCTTTATTTTTTTTGACGTCCATAATGTAATCAGGGCAAAAATCAAGGTTGAAACTGCCGAGCAGGCAGCTGCACTTGCAGGTGCGAGATGGCAGGGGGAATCATTAAATTTAGTCGGAGAGATGAATCTATTAATAGCCAATGAGATGATTTTGGCATCTTCGGTGGTGGTGACGCCGGAGAATGTTTCTGACATCAGAGAAAAAGCTGAAGCCAGGGTCAAAGCAATCAATGAATTGCAGACACGAGTTTGCTTTTTAGGACCCTTAATCGGATTCAGTGCCGCCCAGCAGGCAGGCAAAAATAATGGGATGAATCCCATTATAATGTACGGCGGTGATGTCGGAGAGTATCTGCGAACCATAGATACAAATGTATCGGAAGAGGATTCCAAGTACCCTGATAAGGTAAATGGTTTTTTCTGGAAAGAGCCGTATATGGCGACTTTGAATACAATTGCGGCATCGGGAGTTGCAGTTCGTCCGAGCGGAAATGCTAATGGTATTGAGAATATTACTCCGAGATTTTTAGCGGATGAAACGTTGTACCGAGCGGTAATTTCTGCATCGGCGGGGAGGACGGTCTGGTGTCATTATTGGTTGCGTCAGTTGGTAAAAAAGCCTGATGATTTTTTTATCGGCAAGTCGTGGTATATGCCTGATTTTCGAGACATCCGCCACTATTTTATCAAGCAGAGTGAAATCTATTCTATCTACGCAAATTTGGATAATACGGTAGTTTCCGATGAAACTTACGATGAATTTTTGCGATTGCTGCAGCGTCCGGGGATTTATGTTTTAGCACCGAGTACCGACAGTTCAGTTTTGAATCGAAGCGTTTGCCGATTTTTCGTCTATGATGATCGTTATTTCCCGGAATATCCATTCTATAATGGCCCTGACATCGGGCCGTGGTCGATGTGGCGACAGGGGCTGTGGTTAAGAAAGGATTTGCAGGATAATTTTCTTTTCGGCGGCGCGGTTGCTTATGCGGAGAGCATGGTTGGTATGGGACGGACTGCGGAGTTCAAAGCTGCGGAAAATCCTGAAAACAAAATTGCGAATGTTGTTGAGCAACGGGGCAAATGGACAAATTTAATCGGCGGTGGATTCGGTTCGGTGGCAAAGGCTTTTTCATCCTCTTGCAATCCGATTGACGTTCCGATAGTTGCACCGGTTTTTGACCAAGTTACATTAATTCCGGGGACAATGCACGGGGTACGTCCGTTTACGATGCAAATCCCGCTGGTTGAGGAGTTTATCAAATACCTTGCTTATTACGATGTTGACATCCATAATCCGCATCCTGAACCGCCGAATGGCACTGATTATATGCTTGAGGCTTTGCAGTTGTTGGCAGATCCTGATTTCAGGAAGCGAGGGTATAACACCGATTTCCGAGGACTGGATAATATCCCATTGGCGATGCTTTTTACCGACGAATATAAGTATCCTAATCGTGTAGACGGGGCAGGGTGGCTCCAACAACCATGCTTGAGAGAAACTGCTAATCCTCCGCCGGGAGCGCAGGGGGATGGGCTTTATCTGTTTACGAAAGAGATTGCGGAGAAGTTGAATGAGGAGTTGCGAAAGAAGTACGAGTTGTCGCTGATGAATAAGAAACCGATTGAGTTAGTTCAGTACCCGGTTCCGGAAAGCGATGAAAAGTGGGTTTTTAAGGAAACCCAATATTTGGTAATTAAGAACGGTAAAATTTTTGATAATGAGAATGATCCGGTTAAAGGTTGCGGAGCGTTTACCGGACATAATGGATTGTACTATCCCGGAGTGAATACGGGGCCGAGTTATTTGTAAAAATGAAAAAGTTAATGAAAAATCGTAAGGGCGAAAGCGGTCAGGCAATCATGGAATTGATGGTTATCATGCTTGCCTTTGTCGCTTGTATGGTCGGAGTTTTTGTGGTAATCGCTTTGTCTTTAGGGAATATCGATATATTGATGTGCAGCAAAACCGATGCGGAAATGCGATCTCATGATCAGGTAAGCGGCAATTCAGGTTCAGAAATACGCAGGTGGTTCTATACTCAATACGGAGAAGAGGGAGATTATGTAGAAATACCTTTTTCGATCCATGATGAGAAAAAGAAAACCTTTGCGGATTTGGGTGAGATGTATAGTAATCTAAATAGTGAAAAATATTCCGATGCGGGCAATGAAAATTATGTGTATAATGATTTTTTGATATTCAAGGGGATATTGCCATTAAATTTTGCGGATACGGAAATGTATATCGACGGGTATCGGGCGGCGAATTTGCATAAGGGTCGTTGTGGTGGCTATACGGGTCATAATTTATTGGGGTGCAGTTGTCAAAAATATTTTAATAGTTTTTCGAGTTTGTTTGGGGGGATAATCGCCCCGGAAAAATTGAGTGAATCGGTTGGCAACGAAGTGTATATTCCCGCCATGCGCCTCTCTCTCAGCAATTAAATTCCCCCCCATTGCATTTTTCAAAATCTATGCTATATTATATTGTTGTTTGAAAATTAAAGACGTTGTGACTTGTAAAATTTATTGATAGATGTATATTGATATAATTGTTCCCACTGACAGAAAAATGGTTAGGACTTGTAAAGTTTATTGATAGATGTATATTATGCCAAATCATAACTTGTCCGCATTGCTTGTTGGGACTTGTAAAGTTTATTGATAGATGTATATTCAAAACCTTTTACATAAGAACGAGAAATACGTTGGGACTTGTAAAGTTTATTGATAGATGTATATTTTCTTGGTCATCCTAACTGCTTATTTTTTTGTTGGGACTTGTAAAGTTTATTGATAGATGTATATTTTTTATAAGTTGGTTTGCTTTTAGAATTTTGTTGGGACTTGTAAAGTTTATTGATAGATGTATATTAACTACACTTTCAGGCACACCTTGAAATAAGTTGGGACTTGTAAAGTTTATTGATAGATGTATATT
>JAFTJQ010000051.1 GCA_017456285.1 Lentisphaeria bacterium | reverse complement strand
TCAATGTGGCAAAATTTTCGAGTTGTCCTCCCGCTTTTTTGCGGAATGACACCTCAAATCTTTTGCCACGAGTTGCCACACAACGGGGGAGATTGCCACTTGTCTAAATTACTCCAAGCTACTCTCCCCCTTTGTATCCCCCCTCTTCCTTGCCGTTGACAGGACAAGAGGAGCGAAGCGACGAAGCATCCAGTCCACGAGCCGTTTCAGGCTTGCACTTTATCGTTCTTTAATGAGCAACACCTATAATAATTTATAATTCCCCTGTCCTCCATAACTTTGAGTGACGGAGGATACATTCTTAATTTTTAATTCCATGCATAATCGCCTGCAGGACGTTAATTCCCTCAAAATATCTAAATTAAAACTCGATTAAAACATCGGCGATATTTTGAGTATTACAGAAAATCATTGTTAAGCGATCAAATCCGATTGCACACCCGCTTGAATCGGGTAAGCCTTTGGTTAATGCCGCAAAAAAATCGGTACATTCGGGGTAAGCAAGCATGTTATTAGCGGCTCGGAATTTATTGGCTTCGTCAAATCTTTGCTTTTGAATTGTCAAATCGGTCAGTTCGCCGAAAGCATTTGCTAATTCCACCCCGTCAATGTAGAGTTCATAACGCTCGGCAAATCGTCTGTCAGATTTTTTCAATCTCGCAAGTGATGCCCGATTTGCAGGATAATCAACCAAAGCGGTTATACAATTAATTCCTAAATTCGGCTCAATTTCAGTAACCATAAGTTCGTCAAAAATATTTTTTTCTTCCGCTTCCGAATAACTCATATTGCAATATTTCAAAAAAGCCTCTTCGACAGAGATAATTTCTACTTTTGCAAGATCTATTTTTTTACCGCTGTAGGTAATCAAAGAATTTCCGTATAATTTTTCAGCAATATATTTAATTAAATCGCAACTTATTTTCAGGAGTTCCATATAATCAATACCGACTTGATAAAATTCGAGCATGGTAAATTCTTCACGGTGCTTTCTTCCGAATTCATCGGCTCTGAAGCAAGGACCGATCTGATAAATTTTTTGAAACCCCTCCGTCAAAAGAATTTTCATAGCGATTTCAGGACTGCATCGCAAAAAGCGGGAATTTGAGCAGTTAATCGATTCAATATACTCCTCCGGTGCTGGATTTTTAATTGCGGTGTTAGTATTGACCTCGATGAATGATAAATTATCAAAAAATTCTCTGGTGTATTTGAGGATTTTTGACCGAGTAATGATATTATTGTAATGATTTTTTTCCATTTTTACGCTTAAAAATTCCTGTTATTGCCGATAAAATATTGTAAAATTTACTGTTGTAGTCCTCATTGATTGCATCTGAAGCAATCGAGAGCAATATGCCGACAGCCACCACACAGCTGACTAAGTTTGTTCCGCCGTAACTGATAAATGGGGCAGGCATCCCTTTAGTCGGAGCAAGTCCGCCGATGACCGACATATTGATAAGTGCCTGCATGGCAATAAATGAACTCAATCCGCACCCGAGAAACATCCCCAGCTTATTTCTGGCATTAAAACTTATTTTGAATGCGAGATAGCAAAAAGTTGCGTAGGCTCCCAGAATGACCATAATTCCCAAAAAACCAAATTCTTCGCCGACGATTGAGAGAATGAAGTCGGTATGAGCTTCGGGGAGATATTTTGCTTTCATCCTGCTGCACATGAAGCCTTGACCGGTCAAACCGCCTGAACCTAAAGCAAGTTGTGACATAAAAAGTTGATACCCTGAAGTTTCGGCAGTTTTTTCGGGATTAGTAAAATCGGTTATGCGTTTCATTCGAGTCGGGTTGTTCAAAACGACGATGACACACAGAAGCAGTGCAAGCGCTCCCCCGATGAGTAAATACCGAAGCCGCATCCCGGCTATAAAAAGTATCACTCCCGACATCGCCGCTACCAAAATAGTTGTCCCCATATCTTTCCCTGCCGCAATGGCAGCTAAAATTATTGCTGTAATCAGTCCCGGTACAATCATGCCGTACTTTGAAAATAACTTCGGGAAATTTCGATAGTTGGCGGCACAGTATCCTGCCAAAAAAAGCGACAATGCAATTTTAGTTAATTCAGACGGTTGCAAACTTAATGCCATTCCGGGGAGTGGAATTCTAATCCAGCGATTCGCTCCATTAATTTCAGGGCCGAAAAAAGCTCCGCAAAGCAGGATAAAAACGACAATTAAAATATAGGGACTTAATTCCGTTAATTTTTTGTAGCCGATAAAATAAGCCAAAATCGCTCCGCTGATACTGATTACAGCCCATACAAGCTGGTTTTGGAAATATTTTAGTCCGGCAATTCCGAATGATGCAGAATACAAAACCAATAAGCCCGCGGAAATCAGAAATACGGAAACTAACACCAATTTAGTCGCATAGCTTACAATTTTAGTCTCGTCAACATCTTGAATCAAACTCGCAGTAAGTTTCCGTTGATGCAAAATATTAGAACTTAAATGTTTGTCATTTATTTGATGATTGTTGTCTTTATTTTCAGGAGGTGCAAAAAAACTCATAACAAACCTCCTTTGCGGCGTTCACGCTTGCCGAAAGAATTAATGGCATCCCTAAAGGTCGCTTCATCAAAATCCGGCCACAGAGTGTCGGTGATATAAAATTCGGTGTACGCAATTTCCCATAATAAAAAGTTGCTGATTCGAAGTTCTCCCCCCGTACGAATCAGAAGTTCAGGGTCAGGAATTTCCGGGTTATAGAGATTTTGCGAGAGAGTTTCCTCGGTAATGCTTTGAATATTAAGTTTTTTATCCTGCACTTTTTCAGCAATTTTTTTCACCGCGTCAGTAAGTTCTGCTCTGCCGCCGTAATTGAGGGCGATAACGAGCGTTCCGGATTTATTATCGGCAGTTTTTTTTATGCTGTCTTGAATTAGTGCTTGAAGTTCGCAGGAGAGTTCATCTACTCTGCCGGCAATTTTCAAGCAAATATCATTTTCAATAAGTTCAATAGTTTTTTCGGTAAGGAATTTTTTCAGCAGTTTCATGAGGGCGGAAACCTCTTCATCGGGTCGTTTCCAATTTTCAGTGCTGAATGCGTACAAAGTTAAATATTTTATGCCGTATTTTTTTGCCCATTGCAGCACATCGGAAACTTTTTTTGCGCCCTCTGCATGGCCGTAAGTTCTCGGCAAGTTGCGATTTTTTGCCCACCTGCCGTTACCGTCCATGATGATAGCTATGTGGTTAAGTTCACCCATTTGCTTTCGCCCCTTCCTGTTTTTTTATTTGGCAGCGATAGTAATAAGAGAGAATCATATCGATTGCGACCATGGTACAATTTATGATATAGAGGCAGAAAACGTAATCAATTTTGTGGTATCCGCGATTGATAGCCCCTGCGATATAGCCGATAATTACCAGCCACAAAAAAATAAAACTTTTGCTTACGGGATTTTTTGCTTTAATGGTCTTCAAAATTGCCATCGGCCAGCTTGCCCCGAAACAAATCAGCATGATTGACTCAAAAAAGCCGCTTGAAATTAATTCATTCATTTATAAAAACCTCATCAAGTTAAAATTTAAAAAGTAAGTTTTTCTTGTAGGTGCGTCGAACTTTGCGAAGCAGAAAAAGTTCTCCGCTTTCACATAAAATCATAATATCACAATCTTGGTCACCGACAAAGAATAGTTTATCAATCAAAGTTTTTGAACGAGGGGTAATTTTGTTATAATTTATTTCAGTAATATCCGAAGTCGCTTGATCCTCAAGTTTAAGTTCTTCTTTTTTTTCTGATACCGTCAGCAGATAATTTTGAGCTTGGTTAAAAGCAATAATTCCTTTGGAAGTTTCGAGATCGCTTTCAAGTGCGGTATTCAAATTAGCAATTTGCATGATTTCGCTGTCCGTACCGGCGACGATCAAGCTTAAATCTTTTTTGAGAGCTACGGCGAAGTCAATTTTTTTAGGAAGTTTGAGGTCGGCAAAGTCCGCTGAATAGAGTTTGCCCGAACTTGACAGGCGTAATTTCTCCACTCCTGATGGGGTGATGTTGATAATGTCATTATTTTCGGTGAGGATAATTTTACCACCTTGTCGGCGACAATTGAAGCGTGAGCGGAGTTCTCCATTACTGAATGCAAGAAGTTCATTGTTTTCGAGTTTCACCAAAAAGGTATTCTCTGAACTTTTTACATCGCTGATTTGAGCAGAGATCGGAGTTGAAGTTATCGGGGTTTGATAGTTTTCAGCATTAAGTTTGTATAGTGAGATGAAGTGAGTATTCTCTTTTCGGCAAAATTCCTCAATTAAAAGAGTATTATCGGCAGCAAGTTCGCCTCGCAAATATTCTTTTTTTGAATTTTTAAATTCAAAGGCGTTAATTATTTTTTGATATTCGGGCGAGAAAAATATAATGCGGTTTATGCTATTTATTTCTTCCTCGCTTTGCTGCAGGGTCGATTCAAGCAGAATCAATAAAGATTTGTCCGCAGATAAAATTGCATCACTTATATTCAGTACCGGAATCATTGCAAGTTGTGATCTCCCCGCACGATAGGTAACATCAATAAAAGGATTTTCCGCGAGTGCGGCGGAAGTTCCTGAACGGCTTACTCTATTTGCGGCAGGATTTTTGACAATAGTTAGAATGCCGGTGTCGGCAACTTTGGCAAGATGTTTGTGCTTGAGGAATTGAACGTGCGGAGAGTCGGCAGTTGCTAAAAAAGATATACTAATAGTTATTATGCAGACGGAGATAAATTTAAATAACTCTAAATTTGCAAATTTCATTTTATTTACTAATTCCCTCATCGGCATTTGATTGTGTATTAAACTGCTGAAAAAATGGAGCGAGTGAAGGGAGTCGAACCCTCGTGACCGGCTTGGGAAGCCGGGGCATAACCGTTTTGCTACACTCGCAAAAAGTCTCCATATTATAAATATAATATATATTTTATAAAAAGCAAGTAAAAAGCAATAAATATTTGGCAAAATTATTAAAAAAGCAGCATGAATGGGAGAAGATTGAGGCATGGAATTAAAAATTAAGAATGCATCCTCCGTCACCCAAAGTTATGGAGGACAGGGGAATTAAGAATTATGGTAGGTGTCGTGCTTGCGGCACGACTAAAAGCGAGCCTAATGGCTCGTGGCTGGATGCTTCGTCGCTTTCGCTCCTCTGCATGACGTTGGAAAAATTTTACTACGGTAGCAGAGCAATTCCAAACTCGTCATTCAGAGCGAAGCGAAGCATCCGGTATATTTGTAGTCGCACGATTGCAAGTCGTGCGACACCTGCCCTAATTCTTAATTCCCCTATCCTTTTTCAAAACAAAAAAAATGGAGCCGGATATCAGACTTGAACTGATGACCTGATGATTACAAATCAACTGCTCTACCACTGAGCTAATCCGGCTCGTTATTTCTTAATATACACCTCAAACTAAAAATTGCAAGTTGTAATTCAAAATTTATTGCAAAAAAGTCGTAGATCCTCAAAAATTACGAATTAAGAATGCATCCTCCGCCGCCGAAGCCTATCCTTTTTCAAAACAAAAAAATACTACAGTTTATTTTTTATGAATTTATAAGGAAAATTTGCAGATTTTCGCTTCCTGAATTTTCAAACTCAAGCTCTTCGGCACTTGCCGGGACAAAAAAGCAATCGCTTCGGCGGATTGAATAATTTTTACCGAAACTTTTCACTTCGCCTTTCCCCGAAGTAACCACTCCCAGATACCACCTATCAAGCGGCAATACAATTTTATCTCTAACCCCTAAATTAAGTTGTTTAACCTGAAAACAATCAGTTAATTTTTCATCTATCAACGAAAGCATATTTTCGCTGATTTTCCGGGGTTTAATCTGTAACTTTTCAAGGATTTTTTCACGGCTCTCGCCCTGATAATTGAAACACTCCAAACCCAATTCCGGAGTTAAATTCTGCCACATATCTTTGTCGGACAGCTGAATATTTCCGATTTTGCGTTCAGGCTGGACAACCAAATCAGTCGGTTCCTGTACCTCCAACATAAAAACTCCGCTTCCGATTGCATGAGGGATTCGACCGGGGATAAAAAAGGCATCGCCCTTTTTAACCTCAATTTTGTGCATCATATTAAGCAGGCTATCAATATCCTGCGTCATAACGGCTTTTTTGAACAACTTTTTATCTACATTTTCTTTGAATCCCAACAATATATAAGGCTTTTCCCCATTAATCTCTCTGGTATCCAGAATAAACCAGCTTTCAGTTTTTCCGTAATCGCTGTTGCAATATTTACGGGCAAACTCTTTATCGGGGTGGCATTGCAGCGGCAAACGAATTGCAGAATCCAAAAATTTACACAATACCCCTAAATTTCCACCTTGATTTCCCAACAATTCAAGGCTGTTTTGCTGCAATAAATCACAGAAAAAATCTCCTTGCAGCGTTTGCGATAAACCCTCATTTTCAGATGTACTATGTTCACCATTATCTGCCGCAGTCACCGACCCCAGCCAATTTTCGGGGAAAAGGTTATCACCGCCAGACTCACTCCCCATGAATTTATCCAGCAACTCTCCACCTAAATAACACCGCCACACCCGATTCGGGCGGAAAAACAACAAATCACTGCACTTTTTCACAAATTTCTCCCTTTTCAAAAATTTTACGACTTTTCCACTTATCTCCGCTCAATCGTTGCCTATTAAGCAACTCGATAATCCGCTCTGCCATCATTTTCATCGGCTGTCGGTAACTTACAAATTTATGACACAATCCGTCAATCCCGAAAAGCATAATCTCCGAATCAAGCTCATAGACTTGCATTGCCATATCATCATTAACACAAAAAACGGCATCAAATTCCTGATAATTGATATTTTTCAACTCCGCATAATCAATTCGTTTAACCGTTGGGGCGATCCCTCGATTACCGCATTGCCGGACAAAATATTTTTCACGCAACTTATCAGAATCAAAGGGGATACGGTGATTCAAAAAGAGCGCTTTTTCAATATTTTTAGGTGCTTTATCAAATAATTTCTCCATAATATCATTATTATCCACACCGACATAATCCGCATAATCCCCGGGAATCATACGATCAAAAAAGACCATATTTGTCCCCAAAACCCGCAACCTCTCGAAAGTTTCAGACTTAAAATCTTTGCCCGAAGCCCAAATTATCAAATTCTGAATACCCTGACCGACCAAATCAATCGCAGCAGATTCCTCAAGTTGTGCATCATCATCCGTCAACCTCAAAACCAATAAGCCACCCAAAAGCCGAACTTGAGTTTCAATCTCTCGAATGAAATCCCAGGCAAAACGGTCTGCTCCGTTAATCAAAAGTCCGATAATATTACCTGAATAACTATTGGCACGACAAAAATCCGCCACACAAGTTCCGAGCCCCTGCTTACGAATAACAATGCCGCTTTGCTCCAAATTTTCATAGGCTCGGCGGACGGTTACTCTGCTTAAGCTGTATCGCTCCGCCATCTCCCGTTCAGCAGGTAATTTCTCTCCGACCTGATAAGTTCCGCTTAAAATTTCTCTGAATATCAGATTGCGAAGTTCTGCAGTTTTATTATTTACATTTCCTTTCATATTGCCGATGCCTCCAAACGTTGAATAATATCCTCCTGAATCGCACTTGAGAGGTCAAGGAAATTTACAAATGTGCCATGAATTCGCATGATATAAACTCCGCTTGGCACATAAAGTTTGGGATTGGTAAGAATTTTTCGCAAATATTCGGTACTGTCCAAATTAAAGTAAACATAGTAAGGTACTTCAGAATTATCGGTAATTGCAAATAATGGTTTAATCACTCTGTCACGCATCCACTCGCCTGCATTACCCAAACTGTTCCCCTGACACGGAATCCCGATATGTGAAGCATAACCGCCATTCATCAAATAAAAAGGCAGTTTTCTGGCACTTATAATGCGGCTCTGCAATGGAGCACTGCAACTTTCCGGACGCGGGTCAATTCCGTAACCAAGCATTTTTCGCGAATTTCTGCCGTCGGGCGTTGCCCCTACCCAATAACCATACAGCAAATGGGTACTCGGAGTTGAAAAATCTGCACAATAGTTATTGCCTGCATTATTTTTCAAAGCCGCAACTTTTTTGGCAGTTTTTTCAGCCACTCTTACTGCAATTACATCAACTTCATCAATATTATTACCATACTTATCCTGATTCTGCAAAAACTCCTGAATCTCTTCAAAACCCTGATAATCAGCCTTTAACGCCGCTGAAATTTTCTCATAACCGAAAATCGGCAATGCCTTTTGCACTGCATAAAAAGAGTCTGCAACCACACTTAAACCATGAATCAAACAACCACTCCCATTGTAAGTAATACCGGGATTTTCCGGATCTCTCATGTCACGGTCAAACTTCAAGCCGTCATGCATGATTGAAGTCATCGGTACCATTTTATTATTTCCCAAAATCGCAGTACATCCATTCCCTGCCGCCGCCATTTGCGGAAGGAAAAAATCCAACATCTTCCAGAATGCTTCCTCTAAATTATTCCAAACATCAGCTTGAGAATTATATCCGAGTTCCATAAAATCAGGAGCAAGTTTTTTACCGCTTATAAGCGAATATCCATTATTCAAAGTCAATTCCAAAATTTTTCCCAAATTGAGCCAAGTATTAGTCGTATTGAGTGAACTTTTGCCCATAATCAAAGGCTCCTGACACCCCGCAATGGAGTAAAAAGCTAAATCACTCTCCGCAATCCCTTGCTTACGCAACATCTCAAACATCGAATCATCATTAAAAAGTGACGGTGTTGAATGACCCGGCGTTGCAAAAAATCTTCCCAGTTCCTGATAAAATTTATCCGGAGTATTCTTATGAATTTTAGCAGACAAGGCCGGCTGCGGATCATTGCTGATAAAAAATGCCTCCAAAACCGCATAAGTTGCATCACTGCTTAAATCATTACCATGCTCATCAGAACCTCCGACCATAATATTTTGAGAAATTGCCCACCCCCGACTGCCGACGATAAAAAATGCCAGCAGATGACGGAAATAAGCCACTGCATCCTCAAAAGTTGTTCCAGCCATGTACGGTGCAAAAATTCTATCCATATTTCCGACTGAAAATGCATAAGGATTAGGAGCTTGTTCAAGCACCATTACTTCCCATAACAGAATAAACATTTGAATTGCTTCCGCTAAATTTTTTGCTCCTTGTGCAGGCACTCTCTCCAAACGCTCTGCCATTTGAGTTAATCGAATTTTTTCATTTTTATCAGTTGCTTTTTCTGCTTCTGTAATTGCCAATTTACAATATCTTTCTCCCAAAATCAAAACCGCATCAAGTGCTGTTTTCATCGCCTTGCCGAAATCAGAATCACTGCATTTTGCCTGCATTGCCAAAACACCGTTGCTTAAAAACGGACGCACATCAGGAATCGTATGCCCGGTTACAGGCTCCATAAAAAACACCACTTCAGAAATCGCTTTTTCATAATTATCATAGTGCGTAAAAAGTTGTGACGCATACTCATCATCACGATAAAATTTCCGCACTTTTTCTACCCGCTCAACAGTTATATCTCCCTCAATTACCACATCGTCATAAATCGCACACGGGTCACAGTAACCGCCGAAACTCTCCACTTTGAAAGCAGGATTAATCAAGGCATAAGATGGAGAAAAAGCCACATCCTGAGTTCCTGCAAAAACCGATCCGGCAGGCAATTCCAATTTAATTACTTCAGCAAGTTCTTTTAATATTCGGGCTTGTCCCAATGGAGAATTAACTATAAAATTTTTATCTTTCGTCAAATTCTGAATAATCTCCATTTTCTGTTCCTGTACATAGAACCAATTATTAACAACCACTTGCTCTTTTTTGCCTTTTCGCAAAATTTCTACGCCTTCACTGTAAATATTCATAATAAAAACTCCTTATTATTTTATTTATTTTTTTCCTAAAAACTCAAAATATCAAAACCATCTTTGCGTAATAAATCTTCAAAATTTTTCTGAAATTCCACGCTTGGCGGCACTGCATTTTGAAGCAGATAATCCCTATCCAGTGCCTGATACTTAACCAATCCTGCATGATGAAGCCGCAGAGTTTGAACTGACAATTCTCCGCCATGCAAACTCTTTAACTCCAATAAAAATTCCCTCATTGCCATTAACTCAATTTCCGATGTATTATAATCAGTAATAAGCGGAATTCTAATTAAAAAATCTTTTTGCAGTTTTGCTGCCGCCCGCAAATTTGTTTTCACAGCAGCATTACTTTGCCCGGTGATTTTTTTATACCCTTCGTCTGTCCCTGCTTTGAGATCGCTGATTAAGTAATCAACCACGCCCAAAACTTTCTGATAATTCGCCGTCGAAGCATTACTTTCTATTGCCGTATGGATACCAAGATTTTTCAACTCTTTTATAAGTTCCAGCACTTCGTTAATCTGCAAAGTCGGCTCGCCTCCGCCAATCGAAACTCCGTCAATCATGTGCCGCATACTTTGTATTTTTTCAATGATTGTGCCAATCGGCAAATCCTCGCCGACAAGTTCCATTTGTCTATGGCGGTAAACATTGACACACTCAAAAGTTCGGCAATTTTTGCAGTCCGAATTATGCTGACAACATTTTGCCAAATCGACTTTGCTGTCTCGCTCTTTGTAACGCAATACTTCAATGTCATAATTAATACTTTCCGGATTTCCGCAATAACAGCAATTCAAATTACATCCTTTGCAATAAATTATGTACCGCAACCCCGGTCCATCCTTATTATCACTCCACCCTGATGAAAAAATCCGCATTTTAAGCCTCTATCTATCAACTAATCTCTCACTCAATTTTGCCGCACCTTGAGCCGCTTCCTCACAACTTTCAATCAAAATCGGATTCATCCTGCTTATTTTTCTGCATGCTTGCTGCAAGGCGGTACTTTTTCTAATTGCATTCCCTGATGCAATCAAACTTTTTTTGCTTTGCCATACTGCTTCAGGCATCATATTGAATAAATTTTTAATGATTCCCAACGCCAATGCCGCCGCAATTTTGCCGATTGAAAAATTATCCAATGTCAAATTAGTAATACTGCCACGCAAATTAATCTCCCCCCGTTCACCCAAAAAATTCGGCATGATTCGAGGGAGATCGGTGCTTGAAATTTCTTTCAAAGCAACTTCGTCCATAAACTTATAAATTTCTTCATCTGAAAGCTCTTTTACTCCCAATAAGTTAATAGTTCCTTTGATAAATTTCTCAAGCCAAGCCCATGCCGCTCCTCCGCACAAGGGAGAAGCAACCGCCAAAAATTTTCCGTCAACGAAGGGACGTATTTCCACTTCATCAACAATTTTATCCACCACGCCTGAAAGCTGAATCCCGGTACCGATAGTCAAAAATAATTCATCTCTCATATTAGAGCAGGAGGCAAAAACACTTGCTTGATTATCGCCGATTGCCGCCATAACTTTAATTCCGTCTTTTAGATTCTGAAAGTTGCAAGTTTCGCCGACGACAGAACCGACTGCAACAACATGCGGAAGAATTTTTTCAGGAATGTTCAATTTTTTAATAACATCTTCTTTGAAACAATTTTTCTCTATATCATACGCCCCGAAACTCGCCGCATCGGTATAATCAATTACGCTTTTTCCGCAAAAAAGATAAACCGCATAATCGTGAATAGTTCCCGAATATCGATATTTTGAAAAATCAAATCCTTTCAACGACAATGAAGCTAAAGTAGTAATCCCGAATCCATTCTGCAGCGTAGAATCAATTTTTTGAATCTCCGCTAATTCATCAACCTGACTTTGCCATGTAAAAAGTTCCGTCGTCTCAACTTCATTCCAGCAAAGCACTCCGTGCATTTGCCCCGTTACTCCGATTGTTTCAATGTCCTTGCGTAAGTTTTCGGGAATCGCCGAAATAAGTTCATGTAAAACTTCCCGATGCTTTTTCACCGATTGAACTCCGTCGCCGAGCGATGCATTATGAATCAGGCTGCGGCAAAAAAGTAATTTATCGTCTGCCGTATCTCTGACGACACAAGCACTTTTAGTAGTTCCGATATCAAGTCCGAGTGATAAAATCATTATCAAAACCTCCGTTTATTTTTTCTTAAATGGTATCATAATATAATACCATTATTTAAAAAAACAAATCCGCAAGTAAAAATTTTTCTATTTTTTTACTTGCGGTTTTTTTATACCAAAAATACTATGCCCAAAATAATCGCAATTATCCCACACCATTTGAGGAGTGAACATTTTTCTTTAAGCACAAAGGTACTGTACAAGGCAAATCCGCCGATTGCAGTTCCCTGCAAAACCGGCACTGTGATACTTGCCATATCGACTTTTGCAAGTTCATTCAATGCAACAAAAGTTGTTACGGTACTGCTTAAACCGAAAAATGCCAGCAGAACAACTGCAATTAAAACAGGCTTATTTATCACAATTTTGGCTCTATCAGAGACTAACTTAAATACTGCCAGCATTACCACTGTACCGCTGTACATACAAAAACTGCGAACCGCAATGGAAAAATCAGGAGCAATCTTACTTACCGACACTCCCAATGACCCATTGATACATGCTAAAAGAAATGAAGAAAAAGCAAAAATCAAATAGACAAAATTACTTTTCCCCGTCTTATCGGCCGCTGACGAATCACCGCCGCTTAAAAAAATCATGCCGAGCACAATCATTATTGCTCCGACATATTGCAAAAAATCCGGTCTCTCTCCGAAACAGCCGATACTGAAAAAAAATGGTCCGAGCAACCCTGCTTGACAAAATGCCCATGCCACCCCCGAATTTCCAAGCGACATCGCTTTCTGCAATGCCATAAGTCCGGAAATATTCACCGCACCCGAAGCAAAACTCAAAATTGCAGGAAGCCAGGCAAACTTCACCCAGCTCCCCGACATAAATTGTGCTATTCCTAAAAATACTACAGTATTAAATAAAGCATAAACAAGCATGGTATTTTTGAAGTCATATTTATCGCCGGCATGCTTAAAAACAACACCGAAAAATATGGTCAAAACCCCACTTGCAAATGCACTTAATAAGCCTGTAATCATCTTTATTAATCCAATTCTGCTTTGAATTTAATTAAGCACTCATCGATTTGCTTTTTATGTGCATCATTAAGTGAATCCATTTCCTGCGCACTGGTGTAGTAACTATCAATCAAACCAAGTTTGACCAAAGCATATTTAGTACCTGTCCAGATGTGATCAAGTCCGATTCCATAGATGCTGTGATAAATTTCAATTAAAACATTCTGCAAACGAACCGCTTCAGCATAATCCACACGCTCAATCGCACGAGCAATACCGACCATCGGTTTTGAACACAAAGCACCGCAGCCGCAAACCATACCGTCATAACCTGCCATCATTGCTTCATCGACAGCCCATTCCTGACCTTCGAGGATCAAAGTTTTGAGACCCAATTCTTTTTTCATGAAAATCAATTCACGGCGAAGCCACATATTTGAAGCAGAGTTTTTGATACCTTTCAAGTTCGGATGTCTCATAATTTTTTCAAAGTCAGCCAAAGACAAGTTAACTCCGTTATTCGGCGGACAGTGGTAATAGTAAACCGGTCTGTCAGCTTTGTCGCAAACAGTCAAAATTGCTTTGATCGGGTCTAACCAAGAGGTTTTTCCCGGCGGCATAAATACATAACTGTCAAACTCATATTTTGAGTAATTTTTCATAGTTTCCAAACTCAAAGGCAAGCAAGTAGCATTAACACCTACCAAAAGTTCGAAGCCGCTTCCTTTGGTTGCTTCGCAGGCAGTTTCGACATACTCTTCTTTGACCTTGTCGCTCAAGCCGCCCCATTCGCCCATAGTTCCGAGGATAAATGCACCGTCCAAGCCGTGTTTGATGTTGCGATCAAAAACATTTTTAACCCCTTGTTTGTCAATACTTCCGTCATTTTTCAACGGAGTGATTGATGCTGAAATTACTTTGCTCATTTTCTTTTTCCTTTCGATTAATATTGTGCAAAATAAATTAATTTGCTGATAATATACACCCAAAATCGAAATAAGCAATAATATTTTTATATAATTTTCGGACTTTCGGTATATAATTATCAACCTAAACTCAATATCTGATTTTACTTTTCTTTTTATTCAAAATTTACTGTAACCGCACTTACTCTCGGTGTGCGGAGAGAATTTTTAGCACCCAATGCCAAACGATACTGGATATAATCACCCTTATTCACCTTAATTGAATTGTTGGTTGTCAGTTCTATTGAAAAGACTTTATCAACAACCCCAAGCATCTTTTCAAACTGGTCGACCAGCAATACAATAATATTATACCACAGAAAAATTAAATGTCAATAGTAAAAAGAAAAATTTTTCAATTTTTTTTGAAAAACTGCAATTTTGAAAAACGCAAATCGCTATTTACACCTCAATAATGAAAAATGAATTGGGCTTCATTGTTACAGTAATTTTGTCTTTAGTAATAACCAATTCGGCATTATTTACCAAAAGTTCTTTGAAATCGCTTCTTAATTCAAAATTATTCGGCAGTTCTTTCACTACATTTCGGAGAGAGGGATTAAACCCGCAAAGCACCTTTTGAGTATCACTGCTTCGCAAAAATAGGTGCGGACACTCGCTATCTGATGCAAAAACTTCATGATATTCGCCCAAATTACCCAAAGCACTGTTGCTTTTCCTAATTTCAATAAGTTTGCGGGTGAAATTAAGCAGAGAATTTTCGTCTTTCTCCTGCGTTTCAACATTGTTTTCCGCCAAATTCAATTTGTCTATCGGTAGATAAAGGTCTGCTTCATTACCACTTGAAAAACCGCCGTTTCGGCTATTCGACCACTGCATCGGAGTTCTTGCCCCGGTTCGCCAGTAGCCGCCCTCCTTGCTCTCCAAACCATAAACATAATCCATGCCGATCTCATCGCCGTAATAGATTACCGGCACGCCCGGCACAGTAAAAATATAGGCAAAAACATTTTTCATATCATCAAAATCACGATACTGCCGGATTCTGCCCATGTCGTGATTTCCGGTCGGAATTGCGATATACCCCTTGCCCTTTGTCTCTGATAAATTTACTAAAATATCATCATTCAAGTTTTTTGAATTACCTGAACTGTTTTTATCAAAAAAACTCGGCGTATCAGTTGCTAAATAAGTTCCCGGAATTCGCTTAAGCTCATTTCTGAATGTTCTGACATATCCAGTACGACCGATGTGAATCATAAAATCGACATCAAATCCCGCACCGATTGCTTGCGGCGGATTGCTCCACTCGGAAATCAAAACCGCATCAGGATTGATTTTTTTTACTTCATTGCGGTAATATTCCCAAAGTTTTTTGATGTCAGGGTAATTATTTTTGCCCTTAATCAGCGATGACGCCATGTCAACTCGGAATCCGTCGCAGCCATGATTCAAATAAAACTTCATGACATCGAGCATCATTTCACGCACCTTTAAGCAGTCAGGGTGTTCAGGACGCTTCTCCCACGGGTATTCAGGTTCGGAAAAACCATAGTTCAAAGCAGGCTGGCAATAAAAAAAGTTGGTCAAGTAATTGCCGTTACGAGGAGCATAACCATTAATGTAACGATAACGCGGATCGGGATTTCTCAAAATCCAGTCATCGCTCCAAACATAATAGTTACTGTACTCATTTGGAGTGCTTTTGCAGGATTCCTTGAAAAAAGGGTGTTCAATTGAGGTATGCCCTGCCACTAAATCCAAAACAACTTTCATCCCTTTTTTATGTGCTTTGTCAAAAAGTTCCCACAAGTCCTCATTAGTTCCGTAGCGTGGTGCAACTTTGTAAAAATCGCTAATGTCATAACCGCCGTCTTGAAAAGGAGATTCGAAACATGGATTAAGCCAGAGGACATCACAGCCAAGTGATTTAACGTAATCAAGTTTAGCAATAATTCCCTGCAAATCGCCGATTCCGTCGCCATTGGTATCATAAAAAGATTGCGGATAAATCTCGTAAATTACTGAATTTTCCAACCACTTCGGCGCTAACATAAACTCTGTTTCCTCCCTGTGAAATTTAACTAAATTTTATCTAAAATGGTATTGCAGGATTTTTTCCATTGCCTGCCAATCTTTATTGCGAAGCGAAGCAAAAATAGTTTTGTGGTCTTCGAGAGATTCTTTCATCATAATGTCGTGATCTGCCTCTTTATTTACATGAAACACAGTAGAGGTCATGAAAGAAAAAATCTTAATTAAAAAATTATCCTTTGAGGCATTGACCAAAGTTGTGTGAAATTGCATATCAGCTTCGACGAAAGCGACAGTATTATCACTTTTGTAAGCCTTTTCCATATCCTCAATGAGCAAAGCCAAGCGGACATAATCCTCCATATTTGCTTTGTCCATCGCCAGTCTGACGGCTTCAAATTCGACCACACGGCGAACGCTTTTGACAACGGCGATGTCAGTTTCGAGATAATTCACGCAACTGTATCCCCGCTGCGGCATACGTTTGACCACGCCCTCGCCCTCCAAGCCGAGTAAAATCTCGCGAACATTTCCCCGCTTCAGACCGAAGTCGGCGGCTAATTGGTGTTCACTGAAAAGCATATCGGGGGCTGATAATTTTGAATAAATATGTTTTTTGATGTTATTTTTAATTTTTTCCATTTACGCTCCATAGAAGTTATAACTCATCAAGCAAGTCAATTAGTCGACCAGTTTTACTGCTAATAATATAACCCTCAAAAACAAAATATCAAGTCCCGAAACCAATTTTTTACAAATAACTTTAGATAATCTAAAAGTGGATGATTTTTTTGATGCCGTTACGGTTAAGGATCAACCGGTAGCGGGCGTAATGAACTTCGCCACCCTTTTCACCATAACGGAGAACCATATTCACATGGTAATTACGATACGCTTTAATCGATTCTATTTTTTCGCCGTCCGAACTGTAAACGGTTTTAAGTGGGTTATCCATTTTGCCCAGCCAATGGCGGACATTCAGTCTGAAAATATCCGTCAGTCCATTGATTTCAAACGCTTCAAAAATATCTTTGCAGCTTCGCCCTTTTAAGTCGATTTTTTTACGGTAAACCAAAATATTTTCGCTTAATGAACCATTCTCAAACTTACTTAAAGCACTACGATTTCTAACATGCTCAATCTCTTTCGGTACATCTTTAACATCGCAATGCTGAAATCCCTCACGGCACAAGCCGACCGCATTGCCGGAATCATCATAAATTTTTTGCTGATAATCGTAAGCATAACGATTCCGCTTATTCAGGCAAAGCAGCTGCAACTGCGACTTGATTCGGTCTTTGAACATATAAGCAATCACCCACACCACAAAAAATGATACTGAAAACTCTTCCAGAAACAACCCCTTCCAGATAAAAGCAATCGCAGTTACAAAAATCATCGCGATCGCCGCCGCCAATCCCAAAAATAAGTTTTCAAGCAAAATTCCGTCCTTTTTGAGTGCGATATTCAAAAACAAAACACTTGACATTGCCTTTTTTAGAGTGCTTTCACGATAAAGAAATTCGGAATTATCGCTTTTTTCGTCAACTATTGAGATATAATTACAATTTTTACGATACTCTATTTCCTGATAAGTCCGCTCAATTATTGCCTTTTTCACCTGATTGCAACAACCATTTTCAAGTAACGGCATCTTCCAGATTTTGAACAAACAATCGTTTAAGTTTATGCTTAAAAATTCATCAACCAAATTAAAAACTTCAACTTTTTCGCTCCCGCTCGGCAAGGTTTTCTGTAAATTACGGAAATTATCCATGATTTGAGCGGACTTTGATAGATAATTCATTATCTCCTGATTAAAAATTTCGCTGTCTTCCAACTTAATGATTTTTGCCGCCTCGTTTCTAAAAGTTTTTCTGACAATTGAGCAGAACATTTTTAAATTTTGTTGATACTTACTCTCATCCTCAGCTGCTATTAAAGACGCAAGTCTAACTAAAAGCAAATTATTTCTATCCGCCAAATCATTTAATTCCGCCGTCGGCGTCTGAAATCGGATATATTCAGAGAGATCATTATAAAACTCCCTTGCGGAATAACTTTGCGGATTCACCGCCAAATTGCGGGGCAGAAAGAAAAAGACATCAGCATAATAACTATTTGGCGATTCACTTTTGCGAATCGGACAAGTGATTTTCATCTCCAACTGAAATTCATCATGTTTTTTAATTTTCAAGTCAATTTTATCCATAACAACATTCCCCAAAAACTTTTCTCATATTTCTATAATAAGATAACTCCTGTTCCTCAAAAAATCAATAGCAAAATCGACAAATTTATTACACATTACGACATATTTTATTAACGCTGCCAATGGTAATTTGATTTATTATGCTGAAAATCTTTCCGAAAATTATTCGGGCTGATTCGGTGGTATTTACGGAAAATTCTAATAAAATAATTAACATCCGTAAATCCGCATAATTCAGCAATGTCACTGATTGAGAGTTGAAAATCCGCAAGGAGAGTTCTGGCACGGCTCATTCTTTTTTGAGCAACAATTTGCATGACACTCAATTGAAATTCTTTTTTGAAAAGCGTATTTAAATGCGACACACTCACCCCGGCAAATTTAGCAATTTCCTGCATTGAAGCATTATCCCCCCGGACAATTATTTGATTAATAAATTTCAGTGCCTTGCTGACTGCATAATGATAAGTTTCGGCAATATTATTCTCTTTATCCAGAGTTTTCAATCTATGCAGCAGCACTTGTAACAACATAGTCGCCTCGGCAAATGCCTCCTGTAAATGATACAATTGATAAATTTGCTCCATCCAAATTGCAATATAAGGGTCTTTGCTCAAATTCAATTGGCGGAGCGATAGGTTGAAATCATTATCAGCAGTTTCAAAACCGATATAATAAAGTTCACAATTCGGTAAATCAATTTGTTTGTGCCGCAAATTAGGCGGAGTAATCAATAAACTGCCATGCTGACAATAAAAAACTTCTCCATTCTCAAAATGGGTCATATTTTCGCCTCGAATTACATAAATAATTTCAGGACAGGAGTGAGCATGCCATGAGAGTTTCCGCTTGTAATTAAAAGAATCATGATGCCCGGAATAAGTTATTGTTAACATGCTGTCATTCATTAAAAAAACACCCTTTCTGCTATTAATTTACAATAGGAATCTCTAAATTCAATAAGTTATAATTAAAAATATAAAAAATTTTTCATTTTTTTTCGGTATATAGTTAAAGAAAATTTTTTTATTCTTCTCTGTTGTATCAATGAGATTTTTTTTTAATCGGAGAAAAAAAGAGCATTGTATGACGTTTAATGAGAACACTCTTGATCAAAACACAACTTGTTTTTTATGTTTTTTAAACTATATTATCGCATATTTCATCAGATAAAAAAATAAGGAATTTGCGAAATTATGGACAACAAAAATCAAAAAAAATATTATTGCGGAACTTTGGTCTATACAGTTAGTAGTTTAGTAGTACTTTTCGTTTGGCTTTTAGGCGGAGATTTTGCCTGGGCGATGAAAGATCGTGCAATCGTGCCTGCTGCAACTTTGCTTATCCGCCAATTCGGGGTATCAGATTTAGTTTATTCGCTTATAATTATCTCCTTTCCGAATTTCACCAATATTTTTCTAACCCCGATTATCAGTTATATTTCCGACCGTCATCGGGGCAGATTCGGGCGTCGCATACCGTTTCTGGCATTTACTACTCCATTCATTGTCGCAGGTTCAATCGGTCTTGGATTTGTGCCGATGCTGGCAAAATTTTTCAGCGAAAATTTCACTCAAATAAGTTACAATAGCTGGGCATTGATTTGGTTCGGCTTGTTCTGGATTTTTATGGACTTCGGCACAACTTTGTCAGGGGCATTATCCGGAGCATTAATTAATGATGTAGTACCGCAGGAACTTCTGGGGAGGTTCTACGGACTTTTCCGTGCAGTAAGTCTGCTTGCAGGGATGATTTTCAACTGGTATTTAATGGGGTTAATCGAGTCATATTACCTCTACATATTCACGGGAGTCGGAGTGCTTTACGGTATCGGCTTAACCATGCTGTGCCTCAAAGTCAAAGAGGGCGAATATCCGTCCTTGGAAGAAGAGTTCGCTGGGCAAAATAAATCCGGAAATATTTTCAAGCCGATATTCACCTATTTCAAACAATGTTTTTCACACCCCTATTATCTGCTGGTAATGGTGGCATTAACTTTAAGTTGTTTTATCTCCGTTCCCTACAATATGTATGCAATTCTTTATGCTAAAGAGTTGAATGTCGATATGGATATTTACGGCAAAATTTGTGCCTCAATTTACCTGCTGTCTTTCATCGTAAGTTTTCCATTGGGGATACTGGCAGATAAATTTCATCCGCTTCGCACCAGTATTGTCGGGGCAATATTTTATCTATTTTCGATGATTGCAGGTCTGATTTTTGTCCGAGATGCGAAAAGTTTTCTGATTATTCTTGCCTTGCATACATTTTTGTCAGGGTGTTATTTTACCGTCTCCGCCTCCTTGCCGCAAAGACTTTTTCCGCGCGCTCTTTTTGCCCAATTCAATTCGGCATTCGGGATGATTTTGGCACTTGGGAATACACTTTTTGGGATGCTTTTCGGCTTTATTCTGGACTCAAGCAATCGTAATTACAAACTGGTTTTTGTTTTTGCCATTGTGGTTATCGTCGGAGCCATATCCGCCTTGCTCGCAGTGCTGAAAAAATTCAAACTTTTGGGCGGAGATCAGAACTACAATCCGCCGTTACCGAGTCAAAAATAGTTAATTTGTGCTATTTTTTCATCATATTATCCTATAATTTACAGTTGCAAATTCTATAAAATTGCTATATATTATTACGAAGCAATAAAAAAAATAATAACGGAGATTGAGTTATGAAAAATTATTTGCAGCAATTAAAGGAAAAAACGAGAACTTTGTACTATAAAAAATTCCGTACTTGCGATGTGCCGCAAGAAAAAATTGATAATATTTTGAGAAAATCAATCTCCCCGTCAGCAATTGCGGAAATATTGCACTTACTTTTGAATACAGCCAAACCGATTGTTGCAGAGGACGAAAACTTCTTCTATATCGAAAGTTTCAAACAACGGGTAAATATCGACTGGAGTTACGGCAGACGAGTGGAGAATATTACTTGCGACTGGGAAATGGTACTTAATAACGGTTTGATAAACCGCATAAAATGTGCCGAAAAAAAGTTGACTGAACCTAATTTATCTGCTGATGAAAAAGAGTTTTTAAATAGTTCAATTTCCATGCTGCGTGATGTTGCAGCTTTCGCCGAACGCTATGCGGCAGAAGCCGAGAAGTGCGGCAATTTACAAGCGGCAAAACTGCTTCGACGTGTACCGCTGAATCCGGCGGAAACTCTGCATGAAGCATTGCAATCAATCTATTTCATGTTCTCAATTTTTTACCTGACGGGGGTAACATTGCAGGGACTTGGCAGAATGGATCAATACTTAATTAAATTCTATCGCTCCGATCTCGAAAAAGGTATTTTAACTCCCGAACAAGCCAAAGACTTATTTTTAGAATTTTTCATTGCCTTAAACCGCAATAACGACCTCTACGGCATGCTTCAACAGGGCGATGACGGCGAATCTCTGATGCTCGGCGGATGCGATCGCAACGGCAAAAATGCGGTGAATGAATTGACCTATTTATTGCTGGAATGTGCTGAAGAACTTTCGATGATTAACCCCAAAATCAATCTCCGCATAAACTCTGAAACTCCTCATGATTTATTGATTGCCGGCACTAAATTAACTGCCAAAGGTTTGGGATTTCCGCAATACAGCAATGATGATATTGTTATTCCTGCGTTGGTTAAATTCGGTTATAATTTGGAAGATGCCAGAGATTACACCGTTGCCGCCTGCTGGGAATTTGTGGTAAAAAACGGTAGAGACCTCTTAAATCCGTGGTGCGTCAATTTGGCACTGGCAACAGAAAAATCAATTCATAAGGCATTAACGGAAAATCAAGAGTTTGAGGAAATTTTTGACATTATCAAATCCGAATTGATTGAGCAATTCGAGTGGGTAATCAAAAAGGGACTGAAATACATTCCCAATCCGCTTTTTTCCGCCTTTATGGGCAAATGCTTGGAGCGGGGGCGTGATATTCAATATGGCGGCGGCGACCACAATTTTTGGGGCATGTTAAGTTGCGGTGCGTCCACCGCAGTTGATTCACTTTTTGCCGTCAAAAAATATGTCTATGACGAAAAATCAGTTGCACCGGAAGAACTCGTACAAGCGGTAAATAACAACTACGAAAATGCTGAAAATTTGCGAATGATACTCAAAAATATTCCACACCTCGGCGACAATGATGAGTTTTCAAATTACCTATTGAAAACTATCTATGACAAATTTGCTGATGCCGTCGATGAAATTTCTGCTAAATACCAATTAAAAATCCGCCCCGGCAGTGGTTCCGCTTCAATGTATGCAGTCTATTCACAGAATGACCAACACATGTTGCGAGTTCATGCTACATCTGACGGACGCCGTGACCGTGAGTATTTAAGTGCCTCTCTCTCCCCTGCTCCCGGAATTAAAACCAAAGGACTTTTAAGTATTTTCAAAAGTTTCAGCAGTATTGATTACAGCCGAATCTGCAATGGGGGGCCGATTACAATTGAATTATCATCCTCTTACTTTCAAAATGAGGAGGCTTTGGATAAAACTGTCCAGTTGCTTCGGGCATTTGTCAAGTCAAATTGCCAGCAGCTTCAAATGAATATTCTCAATAAAGCCGTCCTGCTTGATGCCCAAAAACACCCCGATAAACATCGTGATTTAATCGTCAGAGTCTGGGGCTGGAGCGGTTACTTCGTTGAACTTGACAAAGTATTTCAGGATCATATTATCGGACGCTCTGCCTACGGAGAATAAAATAAGATGACGGGCGTAATTTTTGACATTCACGAGAGTTCACTGCATGACGGCAATGGCTTAAGGATTACAGTTTTTTTCAAAGGCTGTCCCTTGCGTTGCCGCTGGTGTCACTCTCCCGAAGGTCAAAGCATGAAGATAGAAAAACTCTTTTTGCCTGACGGCACTTATCGCATGGCAGGCGAATTTTACGAAGCAAAAAAACTTGGCAAATACCTGCGTGAAACCGCTGAATTAATTGACAATGGCGGAATCACCTTTTCGGGGGGAGAGCCATTAATGCAGGGGGAATTTCTGCTTGAATTGCTAAACGAAATTCCCGATATTCACACCATAGTAGAAACCTGCGGAGTATGCGATTCTCAACTTCTGCTGAAAGTTGCCGAAAAAGTATCACTTATCCATTACGGCTTAAAAATTATTGACAGCCGAAAATCTGAATTCTGGACAGGATGTGACAGCAAAACTGCAATCGATAACCTGATTGCTTTAGATAAACAGAGTCAAACTCCCTACATAATCAGAATGCCGTTGCTGGCAAAAATTATCGATAATGAAAATAATATGAGAGACTTGATGAATCTCATAAATTCGCTTGATAGAGTACAAAAGGTCGAATTTTTGCCTTCAAATAGCATGGCAAGTGCCAAATATGCTTTGTTGCAGAAAGAAATTGACCCGTTATGCCAAAACTGCCCCAGCGGAAAATTACCGGATTTTTTTAAACTCAAAGTCCCCTGTGAAATTTTATCATAAATTGAATGTAAAATAATCAGAATTTTTGCAGACGCCACGGACAATGACGGCAAAGCGGAAGTTTTTCACTTAAAACTGCCTGTCTGAATTTATCGGCTTCAACAGAGTAAAAAATATCGGCAAGGCTTTTTTCTTTGACATTACCTGCTGAAAAACTGAAGTAATCCGTACAGAACCCGACCTCTCCGTCGTGGCGGATATGGACGCGATTCCAAGCGGCATCGCAACTTTTTTCATTCAAGTAATTATCCAATGCGTGAGGCGTAAATCTGACAGGGATCGGATAATTTTGATTATTAAAAATTTCTAAACCTTTTTGAATTTTCTGTTGATAAACATCTCCATTATTACGCTCCCAAGCCAGCAATTCAGGGTAATCACGATTAAAATATTCTCTGCTGAATTTGCGGTATTCAGCAATCTCATTACTATCCAAATACATTAACGGCTGCAAAATAATTTCATCAGGTTCAAGTTCCATTAATTTATAGGGCAAATCAGGAAAAACATCGACATTTATATCGGAAATGGTACACAAAAAAACCAGTCGGCCCTGCCGATTTTTAAGAAGTTTCAAATTCTCGTTAACTTTAGCATAGACCCCTGCCCCTCGAACAGAATCATGCAGAACCTGATCGCCGTCGAGTGAGATATTTATTGTATCAATACAATTTCTGACAGTTTCAATATGCTCATTGAGGAGAGTGCCATTACTTACCATTGACAAGCGGATACCGTCATTTTTCAGCGTATTTGCGAGGAAATCAAATCCCTCATAGAGAAGCGGCTCTCCTCCCCAAAGCATAATTCGGGGAGTGAGAGCGTTTTTTTCTGCCTCTTTTTTAAGTTGAGAGGCAATTTTTATCCATTCAGCGACCCCCATTTCCAACTCTTTTGAAGCCAAAAGCCCCTTGCTCTGACCGCAGAAAACACACTCAAGGTTACAGCGGTGAGTCAATTGAAAATGTGCTGAATGGAGAATTGCTTTTTTCATAGTAAACTCAATATATTATTCTTCGCCGAAATACTTCTGCTCCATAAGAGTTTTTTCAACGAAAGCAATTTGAGTTTTCATCAACGGAGCAGAATAGATTGCACGTTTTTCGGCAATTCCACCTTTCTCCATTGCTCTTGCCAAAGCGTCATTGGCAGCATAGAGATCGTCCAAGGTCTCACGAACATTGAAACGTCCCGGAGTAGTCGGCAACGGGGGCCAACGTGAATCTGACACATAAGCGCTTTCAATCGCATTCATTGCTTCTTCGAGTTCGGGCATGTTGCCTAAACGTTTGCGAAGTTCGACTACGCCGTCATAGATTGAACGGCAAACCGGGTCGAGAATACGAGAGTATGAGGTATTAGCCCATGCTTTGTAAGTACCACCGTGCCAAGCCGCACCGTTTTCGATATTGTCAACGAGGTTATTTTCGATAATCTCATTTGCACTTGCAATAACTTCAGCCGGAGTTGAGAGTTCATAACCGATCGCTTTTGCCATATCGAGGAGTTCTTTGAAGCGTTTGATTGAATCGGGTTCAGATTCAAAGAAACGAGCCTGATTGAACTGCTTAACATAGAAGTAAGCAGATGAACCGATGTATTCAGCATCTTCAGCATACGGCATGATGAAACTTCCGGACTTGTCAATTCTCGGCTGCCACTTTAGGAACATCTCTTTAAGTTCATCCAAATCAACCGGCTTCTCACGCATACCCTCGGTAGCACCCATAAGATACCACAACATCGGATTTGCCATGCAGTCACTGCGGAAAATCATCTTCAAACCATTCGGTGCAACTGACGGATTGGTTAAATAACGCAAAAATTCAACCTTGTCCTGAATGTAATCTTCAATTTTGAAGAGGTGATTTTTGTTGCTGTGACCATTTACGTCATAAGCCAAACCGGTTGCCTGACGGATTTCCGGGAAAGAAAGGAGGAAACTATCCGCATCCATAACGATTGATTTAAAACCTGCTTCTTTGTACAAATCAAGCAAGTGTCCCGCCCAACCGCATTCGGGATTCCAACCTGTTTCGGGGCGAACACCGGTGTATTTTTCCCAAGCATCAAGTCCGCGTTTGAGTGAGTGCAAAGCGACTTCAGCAGGGATATTTGCCAACATAACATGGATAAATGGTGAACCGATCGGCTCAATTTTGCCTGCGTGAATCAAATCACGGAGCATAGCGAGAACTTCAGGTGCTTCCTCTGCCATAACTTCCAGAGTTCTGCCTGATGCCTCAAAGGCTACTTTGTAATCATTGTCACGAACCAGCTCAAAAAGCGGACGATAACAATTTTCGCAAACCCACTGTCTGCGTTTCGGGTCGAGCTGCGAATACTGAATATTCGCATGCGGCATAAAAATTACTTTTCTTGACATAATTTTCTTCCTTTGTTAGTGTTTATAGATTAACGTAATTTGTAACAATATTTACTTTCAAGTTTATCTCCGACATAGAAATTAACTACTATCCCGTCATTATTAATATCCAAAATTGCATAAGCGGCAGTGAAATTTTGATAAAACTCCTTGATTACTCCCTGATACTTCGCATATTCGGCAATTTTTTCAGGAGTCTTCTGCCGTCTGCCGTATTGCTGCGGAGTTGTACTTCCGGGAGATTTCTCAATCACATATGCAGGAGTCCAACGGCTATCGAGTGTAATTTGAGTTAAACGCCCCTCCTGAGCCACGCAGTCAATTAATTCACAAACATGGCTGTGACCCGAAAGAACAATCACCTCGTTTTTCAACAACAAATCCCGCATGCAGTTGTATTTTTCAACATCTTTTGAGAGGAAATATCCATGCAAAGTCGGCAAATCACTTGGAATTACACTTCCGTGAGTTACCAGAAATTTATAACGTGCTTCGGAGTTTTCCTGCAAAGCCTTTTCAATCATCGCCAAATCGGGATTATTATAATCAGTAAAAATAAAGAGGTCATTTTTTACCGTAAAATAATAACTTCTGCTCGCAACTTTTTTGCCGAGCATTTTGCTGTAATACGGCAATGCCGCTTTGTCAAAAGCCGCTTGTGCATCATCCCCATTGTAATCGTGATTGCCGGCACAGAAATAAAATGGAATCTCTCCGAAAAAATTATCCATGAAATTTATTGCATCTGTAACCATTTTTACATGCGCTTCGCCATTACCGCAATTACCCTCAACCAAATCACCGATCTGAATAACCATTTCGGTTTTTGAGGTCGCCTGTGATTTTGCGGCACTCAAAAGTTTACCCATGCGGGATTCCCACATTTCGATATTGCGAGGAATTGCCTTAATGATTTTTTTCCACTTTTCGCTTAAATGGTGGTGATATTCAGCTCCGTCATAGTGAACATCGCCCAAAACAATAATTCTATAACTTTCTCCGCCCCGATTAATTGAAGGAATATTCATATTATCACGGGGAGTAAGTTTTTTTATTTCTGCTTGTTGTTGTTCAGCATAAAGGCAAAAAGCCGCCACTGCCAAAACAAACACAAATAAAAATTTATAGAATTTCATAGTTAATTTCCTTTTTTAATTAAAGGTACTTACGCAAAAAGTCCAAACTTTTTCTCATACCATCCTCGACATCTCCGGGGAGTTCATACTCAATCAAAGCAGGGCCATCATAATCTTTCAAAACCGCCATGACTTCATCGTAGTTTAAACGTCCTCTGCCGCAATAACTCGGTACAACTCCCCCCTCGACATCAAAGAAATCTTTCAAATGCACATAGGGGATATAGTCCTTAAAAATCTCATAGAAAGCCGTTACCGAAGCAACACCTACTGCACTCAAATTAGCAGGGTCATAATTAATTGATACACCTGTTTTAACAATTTCTTTCATGTAATCGACACGAGTTGAGGGGCTGCAAGTATGCACAATTGCCCCATTGCCGACAGCAGAAACTCCGCCGTGAGTTTCAACACAGAGAGTAACATTCTTGGTTTTCGCGTAATCATTTACCGTTTTGAGGGCGTTGCACATACTTAAAAACTTTTCGCCGATAATAAGTTTATCTGAACAGAAAGAAGCAAAAATTCTTAAGTATTTAATTCCCAAGTAAGCGGCAATGTCAACAACCTTTTTTACCTTTTCAATCTGATCAGTCGGGTCATCTCCGCCGAAGTCATTACCGGTACAGCCGCATTCAAGGCGAATGCCATATTTTTTGAATGCCTCTTTGACCGCATCGAGTTCAGCACAAGTTGCATCCAACTGTAAATCCTTGCTGTAATTGGCAATCGAAAATTCGAGCAAATCCACGCCCAATTTTTTCGCCATTGCCAACTGTGATTCAAGCGACTCCTCGCGAAGTCCCCATGCTGCCAAGCCTAATTGCATTATAAATCCCTCCAGTCAAAAAGAATTTTGAAACATTCCATACCTTTTTTGTGCTGATATTCAAAAGCCTCTTTTGCCTTGCCTGCTTCCCAAATTTCAATCGGCAAATGAGATGTATCAAATTTGCCCTCGCTCATCCACTGAAGAATTTGTCCCTTGCCTTTCCACTTGATAGCACAGGTCATTGACATATTGACATTTTTTACAAACCAGCGATGATAGTGGTCGAAAATCAATTTTTCGGGATAGTCGCCATTCAAGTGAATGTGTCCGACTTCATCATCATCACGCCAGCCGCCGTCCTTGATATATTTGTACAAAGTTCCGGGGACTTCGGGATTGCCTGAACACTCAAGAATTTTGTCTGCCTTTTTGCCATTGGTAATTTCCAGAAGTTTAGCAATACCTTTTTCATCAGGAGTAATCACATAATCAGCATAGAATTTAGCAATTTCCTGACGGTACGGATGGGGTTCAACGCAGATAACTGTCGCTGTAGGATTCATAATTTTGCAAATCTGAACTCCGCTCAAACCAACCATACCTGCTCCGAAAACGAGAATCGTCTCTTTTTCTTTAAAAGTAAATTTCTCAATCCCCTTTAACGGCACGCAAGCCAAATATGCCAAAACCGCCTGCTCATCAGTAACATTATCAGGCACTTTGCACAGTGGATCGCCTGCACCGCCGGCATTGTCCATATCTTTGTGGCAAATAAGTGTGCCGCCGCCCCAAGCAGAACAGACATCCATGTATTTACGGCACTCATTAATCATCACGCGGTCGCCCTTTTTGAAACCGGGAGCGTAATCGCCCTCTTCCAAAATCACACCCATATTCTCATAACCCGGCACCAACGGGAAATAACATTGTTCGGGGTGCTGCATACCGTGATAAGTTTTCATATCAGTACCGGTAGAAATTGCACTCATACGAGTTTTGCAAACGACGGTGTCAGCTTTTTTCGGGGTTAAAGTAATTTCTCTGAAGTTTGCCTCCATGGGGCGTTCGATAACGGTTGCTAAAGTTTTTACATTTGCCATTTTTTCCTCCGTAAATAGTTTGTTAAAAAATGTTTGATATTAGAATTTACTATCACTTTCAAGAAAAAACAACATTTTTTTTAATTTTTTTTAAAAAATCAGTATGGTTTATTTGATTTTTTTTAAAAATCGTGTATGGTTTATATAAAAATACCCCAAAAAAATAATTAGCGGAAAGTTTTTATGGAATACAAACAACTGCAAATTGCGGATAAAATCAAAGAAAAAATCTCTCAAGGCGTTTATTCTAAACGACTTCCGACTGCCGTCGCCATGGCAGAAGAATTTGATGTGAATGTCAAAACAATACAAAAAGCTGTAAATCGATTGAAAAATGACGGCATTCTGACGGTCTCAAGAAAAACAGGAATTCAGGTTAATGAAGACGCAATAATTACTCATACTAAAGGAGTTATAGAAATTATTTACGAGAGTTACACCGGAATTTTCGCCCATCCTTTTTGGAGCAAAATCTGGAGCGGAGTTCTCGAAACAATCAGCAAAGAAAATTATCAGATTTACCTGCATAAACTTGATGCCGACAGCAAAAACGGACTGCTTAAATTCCATAACTTCAAAACAATTAAAGCCGCAGGCAGAATTGTCTTGGGAGTATCTGACCCCTTGCTATTCAAGGAGTTACAGAGCGACAACACGCCATTTATCGTCGCAGGAGATATGTTGGCAGAATTAAAAGTGCCGCAGGTATCATTTGATTTCACCAAAGGAATTACCGATGCAGTTAAGTATTTGATTGACAATAACTTCCAATCAATCGCCTTTATCGGTGAGACCAAAACTTTTACCGACATCGGTGTTTTGAATAAATTTCATGCCTACTGTGCGGCAATGCGGGAATATTCAAAACTGGATGTCAATATGATTATTGATGTTGACCCACTGGAGCATAGCGGGGCGATCGGTTTGGAGAAGTTATTGCAAGCAAATCACATTCCTGATGCGATCATTGCGGCTTATGATACACAAGTAATTGCAATCCATGAACTTATAAAAAAATATAACCTCAATATCAAAATTGTCGGATGTGATGGTTTGGAATTGCCGGGAATTTCGCCGTTACGACCGCAAGTAATTGCTCCCTTGAAACAATGCGGAGAGATTGCCGCCCAGAATCTCGTGAATGCGATTGCCTCTCGTCACAAGGTCAAAAGCGAGAAATTATCTGCTCACTTCTGCGTTTTAGGCTCATGATTATTTAATGGTGCCGGCGGAATCGGCATCGGTAATTCACCGCTCAAAACTTTTTTGCGATAAGCATGCGGCGGAAGTCCGTAGGCCTTGCGGAATGAATTAGAGAAATACGCCCGATTGTTCCAACCTGTTGCATAGGCAATAGTCATAACATCAAAATCGTCAGAGTGGATAAGCTTGTAAGCCGCATCGCTCAATCGGAGATTAATAATGTATTGTCGAATACTGCAATTAAATTCCTTTTGAAATGCCGCATTAAGTCCCTGAAGCGAATAACCGCAGGCTTTAGCAATACTCTGGGCACTCAAATTGTGATCATTGAAACTCTTATTGATAAGAGAATACGCTTTCAAAGCAACCTTGGTTTTTTCGTAATGACTGCGGCGAATATCTGAAGATAATTCAATTAAAATTTTGATCAGCAATTTAGCAATATCGTGTGCTAACTCCGCCGAGGGATTTTTCCCCAGCAAATCAGGGATTGCCTGAATGAAAGAGAGTGTCCCATTGAGTTTCGGCGGTAACTCTCTGTCGATGTAATAACAAAATCCGTAGGGAATAACCACCCAGTCAAACTGATTTTGATTAAGCGAGAAAGTAATACTCAATTTTGAATGCTCCTGCGGTGAAATATTATAATGAAGTTCACCCAAAGGATTTATTCTGATATGGGCATCACGCATAATAAAAATTTCATAAAACCCGTGTGCATGCAAGCGATTTTTCTTGCCGTGCGGAGAATTTCTGGAACTTGAAACCGTCAATTTGGGGTTATTATAGAACTCCTCCAATCTCGCAAGCAATTTCTCACGCTGCTGCTCAAAAGTATTCTCATTTTTCATTATCGCTCACTCCTTAATGCTGTATTCAACTGACCGACTTTATTTGAAATATAATGCAAAAAATGAAAAAATCAATCATAAAAACTAATTTTTCTGTATATTTTTTGAAAAAACGAAAAATTGGAGGCATGGAGGCATGGAATTGCCGTCGGCAGGTCATAACTGCGTTGGGTGCAAAGAACAAGTGTACATAACTCGTTATGACCTGTCAATGGTAATGCCATGCAGCTATGCGTCCGCACTCTTTTTTTCAAAAACTACACAATTTTTTTTGATTTTTTATACACCTTAAACTATTGACATTTTAAAAACATCTGCTATAATATAATCAGGTTCACAATAATTGAGGTGATAACCAACAACTCAATGAGGGTGAATTTGAATAAATTTTTCATGATTTTCCTTTCATTTATTCATTTTTTTATTATTTTTTTGCTTTTTCACGCTTTTTGAAGTAACAGTGGTCATTGCAATCATTGCAATCCTCGCAGGGATGTTACTTCCTGCCCTCAACAAAGCTCGTTCCGCAGCAAGAGCTTCAAACTGCACAAACAATTTGAAACAACTCGGAACCGGTTTTCTCCAGTACATGAATGATTACGAGGACTACATTCCCGTCGGTTCGCCGGGTGCAAATGATGGTTACACTTGGCAGCACTGCCTCTATCGTGAATATGTCAATAGCGACAATTCTTTCCACTGCCCCGCAGGTCCGAATCCGAAACATGCTACTCACAAGGGCTTCGTTTCTTACAGCGGAAATATGGCAATGACCGTTAATACCGGCGGAACTCAATGGTCTCCGACTTGGTTGGCTAAACCGCATGCACAGAGAAAAGTTCTGACTGTCGAAAATACTTCTGATACCATTCTCCTTTGGGAACCGTACGGAACTGCTTGGAATACACTTGACAGCGGTGTTGCAGGTGCAAAGGGTGGCTGGGCGACTTCAGAAAAAGCATTTATCCTCTGTGGCAAACCTGATAATGGCGATACCAAAGGTTTACTCAAACCTGCTACTGACGGTTCAGTTTCAGGTCCTCCGCACAATAGCAACAACCGTAACTATCTCTGGGTAGACGGTCACGTTTCTGCAATGAACAGCTTTGACGAGAATCAGTGGAAAGGCGTCAAAGATTCAAGTGCAAGCAACCCTGAATAAAATTTATTCATAAAATAAGTTTTCCTCAAAGACTGCTGCAAAATTTTGCGGCGGTCTTTTTTTATGCATGGAATTTTATAACTCATATAAGCCACATAAATCTTATTTATGCCGTTGTAATTCCATGCATTTCTCGTTCAAAATAAGTTCAAAAAACTATATTTTTTCAAAAAATGCACAAATTCTTTTGATTTTTTACACACATTAAACTATTGACTTTAAAAAAAAACTTGCTATATTTATAGTAGTCATGCAAAGTTCTGCATAACCAATGAGGACGGTATTCCTATTAAAGTAAAGACAAAAACAATCTATTAGAAAGGACAAAACAATGAAAAAACAATTTAACTTCACCTTAATCGAGTTATTGGTTGTAATCGCAATCATCGCAATTTTGGCAGGAATGCTTTTGCCGGCACTTAACAAGGCACGTGAAAAAGCTCGTGCGATTTCATGTACAAATAACATGAAGCAAATCGGAACCGGTTTCGCTTTCTATACAGATGATCATGACGGTTTCTTACCTCCGGCACAGCCAAATCCGTCAACTTATTGCGAACCGTGGCATTATGCTTTGTGGTCACGTTACTTGAATAACAACAATATTTACCACTGTCCATCAGGTAGAAATTTATCACATGCGACATTAAAAGCATATTGTGATTATCGCGCTAATCCGTATGTTTTAGTTCGCATGACAGACGGTTGGCCGAATGACGGAAGAAAGAGCCCGATTATGATTACTCAGGTAAAAAATGCTTCAGCGACTGTATTACTTTGGGATTCAGCTCGTTCTGCATGGGATGCTGCAACAAATAATTTTGCAGATAATACCGATTTCGGAGTAGGAATGTTTGCTCACCCGGATGCAGGTCAGTTGAATGATGAAACTAAAAGTATCAATCCTCACGGCAACGGAAGAAATTATCTTTGGGTAGATGGTCATGTATCTATCAAAGATAAATTCACCGCTGATAACATCAAAGAAGATTTCGGTGTTAATGATTTGAAAAAATAATGTCGATTATAGAGTCTTATAAGTTCTACGGAAAAATTTATAAGACTTATAAGACTTATAAAATATTAAAAAAATTATTAGAAAGAGTTTATTTATGAAATTACAAGCAATTTTGGCAACATCATTTCTGATTGGGGTAACTGCCTCCGCAATGGAGTTAAAAATCAATGGCGGCAAGGTCGTTCCCGTAGAATCAAAAATTATTGAAACCTACAAAGACGATATGAACTTCTGTTTCGCAAGTCGATATTCAGACGGGGAAATTCACCTCAACCACTCAAAGGGAGTTCACACCATTACCGAATTTCAATGTACAGATTGGTCACCCGATAACGGCAAAACCTGGATCAATAACTCAAAAAATAAGAAAATTTTCGGTATCAACTCCTGCGAATTTCCTGACGGAACCAGAATGCAGATTGGCTGCTGGACAAGCGAAATTAAAAAAGTTCACACTTTGAGCGTTACAACTCAAACTCCTGAACAGAATAAGAAAAATGAAGTTACTACTTACAAGTGCAATTTTGAAATCCCATTTGAGGCAAACTGCTTAACTCACCGTGAAATCGTTATCCTCAAAAACGGCAACTTAATTGCACCTGCTTACTGCCATGTCAAAGGCGAGAAAGGCAACCGCATCTTTTTAATTTGCTCTGAAGATAAGGGCAAAACTTGGAAATATCTCTCAACTCTCGCAAGCGACCCCGATGGCAAAACTCCGGAAGGTCCGAATGAGTCAACCATTGTACAACTTGCTGACGGAACGCTCTATGCAGCATGGCGTGACGGCGGTTTTATGAAATACGCTTACAGCAGCGATAACGGCAAAACTTGGGGACAAACCTATGAATTTAAGGGCTTAAAAATGGCAGTTGCTCCGCACGCAAAACTGCTTGCAAATGGAGCATTGGTAATGGTTACAGGTCGTCCCTACTTCCACTTGCTTGTCGATTGGACAGGTACCGGCAAAAACTTCCAAGTTGTTGATATTTATACCGGCAGTGGTTCAAGTTACGGTTCAATTTTCGAAATTGCACCAAACCGCGTAATGATTATCCACGATGAATCACACTTCTCCGCTTGGCGAAACAACTCTCAATTCAGCAAACTCGTTGCTGAAACCTACGATATTGTCAAAGATGACTCAATCAAAGTCGGTTCAGGCGACCCGAGAGCGGTTGATTTCAAGCGTTTCTATTCACCGTTTGACGGCAAAGACCCGAAAGAAGCTGAAGTCGCCGTATTCTATGAATATTTCAACAAAAAGAAAAAGGCAGATGCTATTGCGAACTTTGAAATTATGACCGTTCCTGAACACCCCTACCCGATTATGCGAATTACTTCAAAGGGTAATAATAATCTCGTTCCACGTTCAGAATGGCCGACTTTCCGCAGTCACGCTTTGCCGAAAGATGCAACTACTCTCAAAACCACATTCTGCGTCAGAATTCAGGATAATGATGTCGATAAACCGCAATTCATGGTAATTGGCAAAGTCGCTGTCGGGGACAAAATGTTCGCTGCAACCGTGCAAATCGGCAAGGACTTTGTAAAATTCCACAATAGCAATGCCGTAAAAGGCAACTTTATGGGCAAATTCACCACCTTTGATTTAGTAGTTGACGGACTTACTCAAAAAGCTCAACTTTTCCGCCACGGCGAAACAACTCCGCTCATTGAAACAAAACTCAATGCAGATACCAACAGTTTAGCTGCCGGCGGAGTTTGGTGGGGCGATGGTTCAGGGCAAGTTTATGGTACTGCTGACTTGGCTTACATCGGCTGGACTTGGTAAATTAAGAATTAAAAATGCAGAATTAAGAATTAGGAATTATAAGTGGTATCGTGCGGAAATTTTTCGCACGACTATCTAAAAAAAGGAAAAAAAACATGAAATTACAAGCAATTTTAAGTACCGCAATGGTTCTTGGGGCAACTGCTTATGCGGGAGACATTCTCCTTGACGGCGGCAAATTAGTCCCGATTGAAGCAAAGACTATTGAGATGTACAAAGACGATATGAACTTCTGCTTCGCTACTCGCTTTTCTGACGGAGAAATCCACCTTAATCACTCAAAAGGAGTTCACACCATTACTGAATTTCAGTGTACGGATTGGTCTCCTGATGACGGCAAAACCTGGAAATCAGGCAAAGGCAAAAAGATTTTCGGTATCAACTCTTTTGAAAACAGCAAGGGCGAAAAAGTCCAAATCGGCTGCTGGTCAGGGGAAATTAAATCTGAACACCTTTTAACTGTCCACACCGAGAGCAAAGACGGCAAAGTTACTACCACCAAAGTTCCTGTCAAGTTTGAAATTCCGAGCAGTTTCCGCACTCACCGTGAAGCAATTGTGCTTAAAGACGGCACTGTTCTTGCTTCTGCTTACGGTTATCAGCAGGGAGCAAAAAAATCTTACGCTTTCGTTATTGCTTCATACGATGACGGCAAAACTTGGGAATACCTTTCTGCTCTCTGCGACGACCAGAATGTAATTGAAGGTAATGGGGAATCAACTCTCACCCAACTTGCTGACGGCTCAATTTTCGGTGCTTGGCGTGACGGCGGAACTCTCAAATACCGTTTCAGCAAAGATAACGGCAAAACTTGGGGCGAAGTTTTTGAATACAAAGAACTTCCGCTTGCAGTTTCTCCGCAGGCAAAAGTGCTTTCAAACGGAGCATTGGTTGTTTTGACTGGACGTCCTTTCCTCCACCTGTTAGTTGACTGGACAGGAAGTGGCAAAGAGTTTCAAAAAGTTGACATTTACAATGGCAGCGGCTCAAGTTACGGTACAATTTTCGAAATTGCTCCGAATCGGATAATGATTATCCACGATGAATCACACTTCAGTGCCTACAAAAATGTTTCGCACTTCAGTCGCTTGGTTGCCGAAACCTACGATATTGTCAAAGACGACTCAATCAAAGCAACTTCAGGTGACCCGAGAGCAAAAGGCTTCAAAGTATTCTACTCTCCATTCAATAAACGCAACCCGTTTGAAGAAAATATCGGTCACTTCTATGGGTACAAAGATAAGGCAAAATCTCCGAATGCTTTAGCAAATTTTGAAATTATGACTGTTCCTGAACAGCCCTACCCGATTATGCGAATTACTTCCAAAGGCGAACAGGGCGGTGAACGCTGGCCGACTTTCCGTTCACACAAACTCCCTGCCGATGCAAAGAAACTTACCGTCGAATTTTCAGTCCGCATTCAAGATCACGGCATAGATACTCCGCAATTCATGGTTGCAGGCAAAGCCCCGATCCCCGGACAAGCAGAGGGCTGCTATGCTGCGTCACTTCAAATCGGCATGAATCGAGTCCAACTTAACGGCAGAACTGTCTATCAAGGATCTCTCAACTCCAAATTCACAACCTTTGTCCTCGAAGTTGATGGCGTAAATAAAAAAGCAACCTTGTTTATCAAAGGCGACAGCAAGCCATTAGGTTCATGCAATCTCACAGCTTCAACCGGGGCAAATGCAGTTACCGGAGTTTGGTGGGGTGACGGCTCAAATCAAATCAATGGTACTGCCGATTTATCTTACATCGGCTGGACATGGTAAATTAAATTAAGAATGCATAATGCAGAATTAAGAATTAAGAATTATTGTTGATGTCGTGCGATTTTTTCGCACGACATCAATATATTTTAATAAAAAACAGATAAAAAACTTGATTTTTTAACAAAAAGCACTACTGTAAATAGACTATATAATACATTAATAAATTTTTTTAGGAATTAACCATATATGCAGCTGAAACTGGAAAATAAATATTTGGAAGTGCTTATAGAGGACGGATTTATTTCTGAAATTCGCTCAAAAGCAAATAAATTTGCCGTCACAGCAAAAAAAATCGATAATCCATTCAATATCAATATTCGCACAAATGTTGATGCGTCAAATGTCACATCCTACGGCGAACCGGGGGTACAAACCAGCAAAAGATGTATCGGATTTGACGGAATTAATCCCATTAAAGATTTGCCCGTGAAATTTATTAATATGCAAAAAAACGATATTGACAAAGAGATTATTGCGGTATTTCAAGTCGGTGATTGGGAGTTTACTCTCAAGTATCAACTCAAAAACGCTTCTATTGTTATAACCTATTTAGCACAATATTTGGGCAAAGAAGAAAATTACTATATCAATGAGGCTTCATTTGCTTTGCCGACACTTAAATTTGAACAAATCCCGACCGCAGAACAGCGACTGGTGCTTTATGACTTGAGAAGTCACACCTGCGAACTTGACACTCCGCTTTCTGCTCCGATTGAGGCGATTGAGGGATTTGATTATATCCCCAAAATGCCGCACCGCATGGGGGCAATGGATTGCGATTTCCACCACGAGATTGATTTTTTAATCTCCGCAATGAACAATCGACTTTTCGGCTGGGGACGCGAGCAAAAGGGGGAAACACTGTCATACACCTATGCTAAAAGTGAGGACGGTTTGAGTTTCGCTCCGACATTCTGGTGCTTTGACAAAATCAGACCTCACAAAGTAATGACTTGCGGGGAATTTATCATTACTCCGTTCTGTGCCGAAGATAGCGAACTTAAAGAAAAGTGCTATGAGATCAAACGCTCATTTAATTGGTCAAGCGCTTCAACTGAAATGATTACCGACGGCTGTATCTATCAGAAACACGGTTTTATCGCTGACGGCGGCGGTTTGGCAAAGGAGATTGAGGAACTTCAACACCTGAAAAATTTGGGGATTTCTGTTGTCTATCTGCCGCCATTGTCGCCGCCTGAAGCATACGTTAATGATTGGGGAGTGCCGATTGCACCTTGCTACGGAACTCCTGAAGAATTACGCAGATATACCGATGAAGCCCACAAACTCGGGATGAAAGTTATTTGCGACATGATTATTCATGACCTTTTCAGAGGCAGTAAATTAATTGAGGAACACCCCGAATTTATCCGCCGTGATGAAGTCGGTAATTTTGCAAGCTGCTTTATCGGCAGTGTTATGACGGAGACGACCAACGAGAGTTTCCGTTCCTACTATGGCGAGATGTGTAAATTTTTAATTAAGGAGTGCGGTCTGGACGGTTTCCGTTTTGACGTGGCGGCATTTCAATTGCCGGGGTGGAAACTTGACGATCCCGCCATTCGACCGGGAATGACAGTGGCGGCACAGACTCAATTCCTACAGCAGTTATACGCCGAACTCTCCGAAATTAAGCCGATTATTTTCCTTGAGGAGGGCATGGGAGTTGCAGGGATCCGTTACGTTTCACATGGTTACATCCCATTTTTGCGATTCCTCAAAAGTCCCGAAACGGAGTTATTGCCGACAATTCTTGAACGCTTGGCGAAATTAAGTCATTACCGATTTTTGAAAGACCGCCCCGATGTGCAGACCATGCTGCATTTGAAAATTCACGATACCGCTTTGCTGCAGAGATTCGGACGTAATATCATCGGGGGAGACTTATCATTGCTTCGCTGGACGCTTACAGCTGAATGCGTGCCGTTTTTGACCGACATGATTGAACTCGGTGTAACTGATGAAATCAAATTTTTACTGGCACTCCGACGTGAACTTCCTGAATTCGGATTCGGTGAGAGTAATTACTTCGACATTCAGAAAAGTAATGGCAATTTATTCTGCTTTACCAGAGAGAAAGACGGCGAAAAAAGTTTTGTTTGTATCAACTTCAGTAATGAAAAAATTTGCGATACTATCGCTATTAATAATCAAAATATTGAGGGTCAACTGCTCTATGCCGGGGATTGCAATCAAAGCAAATTTCTGGGCAACGGAAAATTTGAAGTTGCCGAAAACGGCATAGTTATTGTCAAAATTGCAGGCGAAAAAATTTATACCGCCTCTCCCAAAGCAACTGCAAGTAATTGCAAATTCAGCGATTTGAGTTTCTCTTCAACTTTTGAATACAGTGCATTCCCTGAACCAAGTTTCAGAGACTCTAAACGCAAAACTTTTGACGAGGGCAGTTTCTCCGAAGTTGAAGACGTTACTAATGCCGCTCAATCAAATTCGGTTTGCAACAAAGATTCATGGTACAAAATCGATTATGATGACTCAAATTGGGAGGAAGTTTTCCGTCCTGCTACCCGTCATCCCTACTCATTCTCGCATTTTGTGCCGAATGTTCCGTACGTCGAGAGCCGTCTGGAGTGGGGTCATACGATGCTTTGGTCTCGCGATAAATCCCTTGCGTTCTATGATAAATCATTTTTCCGTGCGGAATTTGAACTTGCCGAAGTTCCGAAAGTGGCAAGTATGAGATTATTCTCGCCATCGCATTACGACTTTGACATCGCCGCCGCAAACTTCGGCAACGTTGCAAAAATGATGGCAGAGTGCAACAAAGTACAAGCCTTTATCAATGGAGTAAAAGTTTTTGATGAAACTGAACGCAGTTGGGATGATGTTGCTCCGATTGACACCAAATTGCTCAAAAAAGGCAAAAACTTAATCGCTTTTTCAGCGGCTAACGGTTTCGGCAGTCGCGGCGGCTGCTGCGGAATTTATTTGGATAATGCCGAAAAATCTATTCCGCTCAATTTTGTCAGCATGCCGAGCAGATTTGATTTATTAACTCCGCCGAAAGTCAAAAACGGAGAGAATTTTACAATCTCAAATGCGATCAACGCAAGTGGTTTCAAAACTTTGAAAATCACCCTCGACCGCCTCGTTGAGTGTTCACTTATCGGGGAAAACGGTCGAATTTTGTCACAAGATCCGCTCGATACCGTCTATCGGGTAAATGCTTACTCTGGAGCCATAATGCCGATTCTCCGAAGCGATGAATTTTTCTCAATCAATGAGAATTTCTCGCTCAAAATCGGTAACATTCTCTGCCAGTCATTTACACCCGGCACAATCGGAATGGTTTTCAAAAAAGCTAATAATATCGAAGTAGTTTTCTGCTCATGCAGTAAAGAATTTGAACTTAATATAAAGGAGATTTAATCTATGAAAATGACAGCTACAATTTTTTCCGTCGTAGCGGCAGCACTTTTAAGCGGTTGTTGCATGATTTGCCCGCCGACTCCCCAAGAAGCTCTTCACGAGGGCTTAAAAAGCGAGGGGTTCTGGACACGAGTTCACGCCGCAGAACACATGATTGATGTCGGCTTGGATAAAAAAGAGATTGAGGCACTCTTCCTCGCTGATGAAAAGGCAAACCCCGAAGAGACCTTTTGCCGTGTCGGTCGCCACCGAGTGCTTATCCGCCTCGGAAATAATGTCGATGACCGCATGAAGCAACTTCATGAAATCGCTTTTAATGCAGACAGTGAAGACCGCATTCACGCTGTTGAAACCCTCGGCAAACTCGGTTGGACTGCCACAGGAGAGGATGAAAAAACTTTAATCGCAATTCGCAATGACCGAACTGCGGATGACGGACTTCGTTATTTCTCTGCTTGGATTGATGATACCAAAGATATGGAAAGAGAACTATTCCTCTCTTCAGGCTGTATCGACAGCAAAAAACCGCACTACAATGCAATCAGAGGAGTTCACGGCATCAGATTTATGAAGCAGATTACGCTTGAGCAGACCTACGTTATTTTGCAAATGGTCGCAAATAATGAGTCCTATTCAAATTCATTGCGTCTCGTCGCAGCGGAAATTCTGCTTCGTGACAAAAAAATGACCTTCGATGATGCTCTGAAACTTTATAATGAAATGAGTAAAGACAATGGCACAAAAGGTCAGTGGTGTAGAATTTTAACCTTTTACGCTCCGAAATTATATGCGGAAGCAGAACTTACAAAATTCCTCAAGTCAAGCGACATCGAACTTCGTATGAGTGCCGCCTGGGGATTATTAAAATTATAAAAAATTCCTGAAAAAGCCCCATAAAAAAACTTTTATGGGGCTTTTTTTATTCCATCAAATCTATTCTCTATTCCTGATGCGATAAGCGTACATCCGCTCGGAAAACCGCAGCCGAAACAAGTTTATCCCAAAGGGTATTGCTTCTAAACTGCGTTTTTTTAATACGAAATTAGACTAATTCAATGTCGCTCAAGCCGACTTTGACAAAAGCATAATCCGGATTATACGGCGGTGGATTCCACGCACTTGAACAGGCTTCTCTGCTGAATGAGAGAGTATGCACAGCATAGGATTCCCCCTCCTCCAAGTGATGCGGCCCCAAAGTATTACGCAATGAAGTTGTCAACTCAATTTCAATCGTATTTACGCCAACTTTCAAATACTTCTTAAGTGCCAAATAATAGTTCTCCATATAGACAAATCCAGCCTCTTCTCCATTGATCCAAACACGGTAGGAATTTGCCCCAATTCCCTTAAATCGAAGGTAGTTGATTTTATCAAGTTCCTCGGCACTCAAGGTAAATTCGCTTGCAAATACAACTTTGCCGGAGAAAAACGGCATGCCGTTAAGCACAATATCGCTAATCGGCAACTTTTCACCGACTTGAGAGCGTCCGATAGAGAACTTGCCATTCAATCGCTCTGCATTTCTCTCCAGAGTTTCACAATCGCCCTGATACTTAACTTTGAAATCACCCAAAAGGTAGAAATTCTCAATCTCGGTATCGTAGCACAACTTATTGTATTCTGACTCAAAAATCATCGCCTTGCGGTAATTCGCATGGGTCTCTTCGCTCTGGAAGTAATGGCACTTTGCGGTAATCGTATTTACTCCGTGGCGTAAAATATTCGGCAGCTCGATTTTACGGAAAGATTTATCAAAAAGATAACCTGAATCTTTCGCCTCAAATGCCACGCCATTCAAACTGTAACTGAAAATTTCCGGAGTTTCAGAGATGAAAGTCAACTTATTAGACAAATCAAAATCATCCTCAATTACAAAATCTATCTCCATTTCCAAATCACAATTTTCACCCTTTTTAATCAATCTCGGATGGATAACATTGATTTCATCATCAATCCACTCCCCGCCGTTAACCCTATAACGGCAACGGTCAAGTGTCATCACATTACCCAAGCCCAATGACTTCAAGGTCATCTCATCAGATAATTTTTTCTGACATTGCAATTTATCAACATTTATTGTTTCAATGGCCTTGCCACTCGGATTCATTGAATCAGTAACAAAAAGCATAATCGCTTCACCTGCACCGAAATTGTAGTTGAAAGTCAAGCGATTATCAACTGTTTCGACATTGCTGATACGGGCAAATTCTCCGCTCTCACGGTCAATTAATTCCACATACTTGCCGTCTTGGGCAAGTGAAATTACTGCATCGCATTTAGCAGTGTAGCGGCTATTGGTAATTAGATAAAATACTCCGCTTCGACCGTCTCCGATGTCATCAAAATAACGGCGAATACTCAAAAGCGAATCAGTTACTTTGCCGTTTTCAGTTGATTTAACAATTTTCGGCAAATTATTTGCCACGACCTCTGCCGCTTGATTTTCGTCAGCAACTTCCTCGATATTATCAAACCAGTCACGAACTTCTGCAGTTGCTTCATCTCCGTCGATAGTCAAATCAGAATATTCGGAATTGTTTTTAATTTTGACAATTTTACCGCCATTTTTCTCAAATTGCCGCAAAATTTCCACAACTTTAGCTGATAAATTAGTCAATTGCGGAATCAAAACATAATTGTAACGGCACTCCCCGATAACGATCGTGTCGCCATCAACTGTCCCGTAATCATCAAAATAAATTTCATCGCCGTAGTGATAAGTTATATGACGACGGCTTAAACTCTCTGATAACTCTTGATATTTTTCAATGTAATATTTTAGATCATTCTCATTATCGCACTTATAAATTAGATGCAAAGTTGAAATCGGGTGAAGTACCAGCAAATCAACTTTTTCCCTGCCCTCTGCAAGCAGCATGCCTGCTCTTGAAAAGTAATCATTGACCTTTTTGTAATCACCCCACCACGGCTGATGAATAAAAAGCGAAGCAGGATAATCACGCTTTCTCAAGCCTCGAAGTCGGTAACTTGACAGGTGCGGACAGAGGAAATTAATTCCTAATGACAACTGTTGATTAAAAAGCCAGTGCATGCCTGAAAAATTAAAATTCCAGCCGCACAAAGCAAAACTCTCACTCATAAGTTGTTTTTTTCCCGTCTGATGAGCCGCACTTAAAAGCTGAATCGCCGCAGTTTTGCTCGGTTCTTTGCGGCACAAGTGGTCAACTCCGGGAATATGGAAATAACGGTAAATCGGCATAATATCACCATTGCTGGTTATATGAGTTTTGCCCAACTCCTCAATTAACCCATGTCCCGTAAGCAACCAATTATGCTCACTGCACCAATCATAAATCTGCTTGCAGAAATTTTCAGAGAAAAGTCGGGCAACCAGTTTCCAGAAACGTACACGCACCTTTTTGCTCTCCGCCATATTGAAGTACAACTTCGGCAAATCATAGATAAGTTCTTGACCGCAAAACTTGAAATATTCTTCTTCCAAAACAAATGACCAAGCAATTCCGTCACGGGATAATTGAGGTTCATCGGTAAAAACTCCGCGAAGATGCTTTAATATTTCAGCAGGGATATTTTTGTAGTAATGCTCATAAATTCTATCCAGAAACTCTTTAACCACTTTTGCATCTAAATTATCGACATAAAACTGATTTACCTCGTAATAAAAACGTAAAACTTCCCCTTGATAGTTTTCAGGTTTTTCACGGCTGATAAATGTTCCGTCACTCTCATAATAAGCAATCGTTCGCTCACTGCCGCACTCTGACAAAGGCTTTTTCTCGAAGCGAAGATACTTAAGCTGATACGCCTCGCCCAGCCCATTTACTAAACCGTCGCCGAAACCGCTCGGCCAGCCATTTTCATCATAGAGATAAGCCTCCATGCCGTATTTGCTTGCCTCATCGATACTGGCATTGATACAATCCATCCACTCTTTTGACATGTATTTGGTCTGCAATCCGCCTCTGGCATGCATAAAAAAACCACCCTGCCCCGCAGCGTGCATTTCACGAACTTGATAACGAAGTTCCTCTGGGTCTAATTTATCATTCCAACTCCAAAAAGGCGTCGGGCGGTATTTATTCTCCGGATTTTTAATATTCATAATCTTCTGCTCCATATAAAAAGGTTAAAAAAACAATTTATTAGCATAATATATCTCTAAAATTCCTATAAAACCTTAACAAAATGAAAAAAAATCAGCATATTTTGATATAATTTAATTTGCAAAAAATTTTAACTGTATTATATTATGCCGAATTGACAAAAAAGGAGTTCAAAAAAATGAGTTGGTTTTATCTATTTGTCGCCGGATTTTTTGAAATATGCTGGGCAGTAGGAATGAAATATTCATACGGTTTTACCAAACTTACACCGACAATTTTTACTTTCGTCACCATGAGTGCCAGTGTGTTTTTTCTCGCTCTCGCCGTTAAAAACTTACCAATGGGCACTGCCTATGCAGTTTGGACAGGAATCGGCACTATCGGAACTGCAATCGCAGGAATTATTCTTTTCGGCGAATCGACTTCGATTTTACGAATTATCTGCCTGCTTCTGATTGTCAGCGGAATTATCGGTCTGAAATTACTGGTTAAATAAATTTGTCGGCGTCATTACTTCTGGCACTTCGGGCAATAAAATGTACTTCTGCCACCGATACGGCAACTTGCAATTACCGCACCGCACTTAACGCACTTCTCGCCTGCACGACCATACATCTGCAATTCACGAGCGAACTTGCCCTCGCTGCCGTCAACATGGCGATAATCAGATATGGTACTTCCACCTGCGGCGATTGCTTTTTTGAGAATAACTTTGATACTTTCAACGATTTTATCGCACTCACTTAAACTCAAACTTTTTGCTTGCCGAAGCGGACTTACTCCTGCAGAAAAAAGCGATTCAGCAACATAAATATTGCCGACACCTACAACAACTTCATTATTCATGATAAAATTTTTAACATTTCCCGAAGTCTTGCGACTTTTAGCGTAGAGGTATTCACCGTTAAAATCGTCATTCAGGGGTTCTGCTCCGAGAAACGCCAATTCCGTCGGCGTAGCACCCGATTGCTCCAAACGGCAATACTTAACCAAACTGAAGCGTCTGGTACACTCAAACTTAAGTATTTTTCCGTCATCTAAATGAAAAAAGAGGTGTTCATGCTTACGTTTAGGGATTTCTGAACCCTCAATTCGGACTACTCCTGACATGCCGTAATGCATAATAATCGCCCCCAAATTATCAAGTTCGATAATCGTATATCGACCACGACGTCTGACGTCAATAATTGATCTCCCGACAATATCAGCATCGGCAAGCGGAGTCAACGGCTCTCGCATTTTCGGACTGAAAATTTCAAGATTAATAATTTTTCTTGACACCAAAGATTTTTTCAAAGCATTGGTAATTGTTTCAACTTCAGGAAGTTCCGGCATTTTAGATACTGATACCTTTCAATTTTTTGTGCAACTTCACTGCCGCAGAGTCGGTCAAACTTGAGATATAATCCAGAATGTACATAATCCGCAAATAGGGACTTCTTAACCACTCTTCCGACTCTTTATAAACATTTGAATTCGGTAATAAATACATCAATCGCCTGCTTCGCGGAGAAGCATTATCCCCATTTATTGCCACATCATTGCAGCTGGCGGTAAAAATATCCAACATGTCAGAAATAAGTTCAAACCCTGCCACCATGACTTCCGAAACTCTCGGTGTATTGTAAATAACATCCGCACTTTTGGCATAAACTTGATACAAATACGGTTTTGACTCAATCACATCAACAAGCGATTGCTCCATTTTTCCTGCTAAAATTGTATCATGATTTACGACAAACACATCAATCGCCTCATCGACCAAGCGACCGATGGCTTTTGAACGCAGATACTCAACTTTCTCCTGTTTTGAGTTCAAAAATTTTAAGCTGGCAAGCAAGTTATCTTTTTTAATAATACCGCTGAAAAGTTCCTCAAGTTCATTGTATTCAATTCTGCCGGCAATAAAACCATCCTCAAAATCAACAATTCTATAAGCAATATCATCCGCCGCCTCAACCAGAAATGCCAGCGGATGTCGAGCGTAACTGTACTCTCCTATTGATTCAAGTTCCAGTGTCTCCGCAACTTCTTTGAATAACTCTTTTTCGGTACAAAAAACATTGTATTTTTTGCTGCTGACGCCTATCGGCTTGTTTTTGGAGTTAGACAGGCACGGGTATTTGATAAAAGCCCCCAAGGTCGCACAACATAATTGCATGCCGCCACGGTTGCTCGGATATTGCAGTTTGGTCAAAATTCTGAACCCTTGTGCATTACCCTCATAACGACTGATGTCCTGAATCTCATTATCGCTCATCAACTTTCGGCAATCGGCGGCTACTTCAGATTTTTTGAACCACTCCTGCACCGCCTCTTCGCCTGCATGCCCCAAAGGCGGATTGCCGATGTCATGAGCTAATGCCGCGGCGGCAGTGATTGCTCCGAAGTCACTCGGAAGAATCGAATTAAGCTTAAACTTTTTGCAGACATAATCCCCTGCACCCGTCCCCAATGAACGGGCAACTGACGAGGTCTCCAAACTGTGGGTTAAGCGTGTTCGCACATAATCACTCTCACTCAACGGGAAAATCTGAGTTTTATCCTGCAATTTTCTAAATGCCGATGAAAAAATAATACGGTCAAAATCCTGCTGGAAAGGCGACCGTTTGGGAAAAACATCCTCTTGTCTATCAAATCCCAATCTTTTACTTGACAATAAACTATCCCACTTCATTTTTTCATCCCCAATACTTTCATAACTTCCTGTAAATCCTGCCAAACCTCCCGTTTCGCAGCGGCTTTTCGTAATAAATAGGCAGGGTTAAATGTCGGCATTACAGGGATATTGCCATAATAAAGCATCTTACCACGCAATTCACTTATTGACCCCTCCTTGCCGATTAAATACTTAATCGTATTCGCACCGAAAACTACAATTGCTTCAGGCTTAACGAGTTCTATCTCCTTTTTCAAGAAATCAATGCAACTATCAACTTCCTGCTTCTCGGCAACTCTATTCCCCGGCGGGCGGCACTTAAGCATGGTAGTCAAATAGACCTCTTCTCTGCCGGTAAAGCCCATTGCCGTAATCATTTTGTCCAGCAACTCTCCGACATCTCCTGAAAACAGACGATTTTCTGCATCATCTGAAGCACTCGGAGCTTCGCCAATAAACATCAAGCGACTATTGATATTACCGCAACCGGAGATTGCATGCTGACGGTATTTACTTAATCCACAGCCGCCGCAATTAAGAACTAAATTTTTTATCTCATCATTTGAGTTTGCACATCCAGCGATTGTTTTACCCTGAAGAACATTGCTTAATTTTTCACTGAATGCGGCATCAACAACATTATCCGGAGATTGTCTGACTTGGCAATTATCCGCTTGACCGGGTTTCTTTGCCGCCATTAAAGACGCATTTTCACCCAATTTATCAAGCACTTCCGCATCCAAAAAAACTCGCTCTTTTTTTGCCGCTTCCTGCTTCAAAACACTAATTATTTCATCAAAAAATTCCATTTTTCCTCAACTGTAACTCTAAAAAACATGAAGCACCAGATAGATAAAAAACATCCCGGACACAATCCCTGCAATCACTCGGTGATGCTCACCGTATTTCTCTGCCAATGGCATGAGTTCATCAAAACTGATAAATACCATAATCCCGGAAACCAATGCAAATATCGCACTCAAAAATGATTCACTCAAGAAACTTCGCAAAATCCAAAATCCCAATATCGCCCCCAATGGCTCCGCTAACCCCGATAATGCCGAATAGAGCAAAGCCTTTTTGCGGCTTTTCGTCGCATAAAAAATCGGCAAAGATACCGCCATTCCCTCAGGAATATTGTGAATTGCCACCGCCAAAGCAATCGACCAACCCAATTTCCACGAGTCAAGCGATGCACCTGCTACCGCCAAACCCTCCGGGAAATTGTGAATAGTTATTGCCAATGCTACTAAAATTCCAGACTTGCGGAATTTCGCCATTTTTTCATGGTCGTCAAACTCTTTTACTTCGTGGATTTCATGCGGATTCTCACTCTCGGGAATCAATTTATCTATCAGAAAACTCAAAAAAATTCCTGCAAAAAACCACGCTCCGCCGATACAATTACCTTTATCTCCCCAGTTGCGGAGTGCTTCAGGAAGCAACTCCATAAAGGAGATGTATATCATAACTCCGCTTGAGAAGCCTAATGTCAATGCCAGAAAATTACGGTCGTCCTTTTTTGAAAAAAATGCAATAAGTCCACCGATACCTGTCGCTAATCCTGCGACACCTGACAATAAAAGTATTCTCCAGAAATCACTCCACATAAGTTAATTTACCTCTTCTTTAACAAAAAATTATCCCTCTTCTAACTTACGCAACTTCTCTTTCAATAAGTTCTCAATATATTCATTTCCGTAGAGTTTTCGCATTAAACTGATATTAAAATCATAGAAAAGCGATGAATCAGGTTTGGTTATTAAATCACCCATTGCCAAATGCATCATGGTTTTGCGTTTATTGATATTGGTGCGATAGATGTCCAAGTAACGCATCAAAGTTCTGGGACTTAATTCCGAAAAGCGTTTCTGACCGAAATACTCCGTATAATCGGCAGAGATTATAGAAACCAAATTATGTCCCGGATTTTTCAAGTGACAACTGATTAAAAACCCCTCAACCATCTCCATACAGCGAATCTCGTCGAAAATCGGAAAAATTACACTGCGGCCTCGTGATAATAAACTTGCCCCGAAGTGATAATTTGAAGCAATTACAATCAAAATATTTTCGGGCAGCACAAATGAACCGCCGACATAATTTTTGAAGTAATACCAGTCAATATCATCAGGAACAACATCATCGAAAAATATCACAAACTTGCGATCCTGACGATTACCTAATTGCTGAATTAGTGCAGGCAACTGCTTCTCAATCGTTTCAACTTCCGCCAGAATCAAAGTAAGTTTTTCATGCTTAAGTGCATGATAAATAGTCATTTGTGTTTTGCCATGTCCCGGCAAACTTGAGATTAAAAGCGGAACATTGCCATTTGCCGAAGAATCAGCAAATTTCTGAAAATGGTCTTCAAAAATCGTCCTGACACCCTCAAATCCGAAAAACTCTTTCGCATGGTCTTCCAAATTGATGGCATTAAATTTGCCTCCCCGATAGAGGAAAGTACGGCAATTCAAAAAGGGATCACATTCAGAAATTTTTTCTTTAACTTCTCTAATTTCATAACTCTGCAATGATTTAAGCAACTTTAATGAACTCAAAGTCAAGCAATCAGAGTAATTTTTCAAAACTCCGTTTGCAAACTCTTTAGCTCCTTGCAAAATCGCTTCAACTTTTTCTGCGACGAAATCTCCCTCTGCTCCGTTAACGCCCTCAATTCCACTCGTTTTGACAATGTATTCAAAGGCAGACTCAAAGAGCATGTCCAGAAATTTATCCGCATCGCCGGAGAATTTATCCGTCAATAAATTGCAATAATCATAACTGTACAATTCACTTTTTTCGCCCTCAATTCCGCATGATGCACCTGAATTACGGAGATGAAAAACCGTAAGCATTTTATAAAAAAGTGCAATAAATTCCCTATGCAGAATATCTCCCGATACCAGAATTTGCTTATTTCCCTCATCGGGCCGCATAAAAAGCAGTCGTAAATTTTGAATTGCTCCGGCACTCATAAATTTTTAATTTTATCTTATTTCAAAAGTGATTTGTGGATTTTTACCACAATTTTTCTAATCTCTTTTTTACCGTTTACTGAATCAACGCAGGGCATGTGCAATTCATACGGCAAAAATACTGCGAAATCACCGACTTGCAAATTCAACATGGTCGCAGTCTCTTTTTTGAATGCGTACAAAGCACAATCACCCTCTGCGGCATAAGCTTTTGTCTCTTCGACTTTTTCGTCAGTAGTATAATAAATTGACTCCTCGCCTGCCAAAATCAACTGAATATCAACATATTCATGGTGAACTTCATACACACTTGCTGATAAATCACGAGTTGTATAGGACTGAACACTCGCAAAAAGTTTATCTCCGTCAATCTCATTACGACCGATCGGCAAATTCAAATCTGCTTTAGCGATAAATTCGCTGATTTTTTTGGTTGCATCATCAGTAAAAACACTGTACTTCGCAAAATTTTTCAAACTGTCAAAAATCATTTTTTTATCCTTTCATTTTATATAATAACTTTACTTAAGAACATCTTTCCAAGCTTTTTTAATTGACGCCTCTTTGGAGGTAAATACATTGAAATTCAATATGTGCCAAAATGCCGCTACTCCGTCACGCCAAGTGATTTTTTTGCCGTCACAATAACCTCTGGGGTTATAGGAAATCGGCTCTTCCCAAATTCTTATCTCACGGAATTTCGCCAGTTTAGCAGTAAGTTCAACCTCAATCCCGAAACGGTTTGAAGTTAAAATCAAATTCTGAATAACCTCACGCTTGAAGCACTTGTAACAAGTTTCCATATCAGATAAATGTATATCCGAAAAGAAATTCGAACAAAAGGTCAAAACCTTATTCCCCATTTCATGGGCAAAAAATCTGACGATTCCCGGAGTTGCCATAAATCGTGAACCATACACCACATCGGCTTTGTCGGCAATCAAAGGGGCTAAAACTTTAGCGTAATCCTCGGGATTGTACTCAAAATCAGCATCTTGAATAATTACAAAATCTTTAGTTGCTTCGGCAAAGCCACGAATAATTGCTGCACCTTTGCCCTTATTTTTTTCCTGATTAAGAATTTTGATTTTAGGATTATCCTTTAATGTCAGCAAGACCTCATAACTTTTATCAGTTGAACCGTCATTAACTGCAATCAATTCACCGACTTCAGGACGAGCTAAAACCTGTTCAATAATTTTCAGAATAGATTTTTCCTCATTGTAAACCGGCATAACCACTGACAATCTGCCGAAACTTGCTGAATTATTATCCATTAGGCATTTCTCCCAAGTTCTTTGGAGCGTTCACATGCCGCTTCCACTGCATTTATTAAAATAGGTCTGAAATCTTTTGATTCCAAATACTGCAAAGCTTTCATGGTAGTTCCGCCGGGAGAGGTAACCTGATCTTTGAGAATACTTGGGTGAATTTTTGTCTCCTTGAGCATCGCAACTGCTCCCTCAAGCGTAGCAATCGCCATCTCCATAGACAATTCAGCACCTAAACCGCAACTTATTCCCCCCTCTGCCAATGACTCGGCAAATTCAAAAACGTAAGCGGGCCCGCTTCCGGACAGAGCAGTTACTGCATCCATAAGTTTTTCGGGGAGTTTATAAGATACCCCGACGGAGTCCAAAATTGATTTGCCGAATTCCTCTTCCTCGCAAGTTACTTCACTGCTTACGGTAAATCCGGCACACCCCTTACCGACCAAAGCCGGAGTATTGGGCATAACTCTGATTATTCGATTGCTTCCGGTGAGATTGCTCAATTTTTCAATTGAGACTCCTGCAACGATTGAGATAATCAATTTAGATTGCAATAACTCTCCCAAATTACCGACAGCCCCCGCCAAAAACTGCGGTTTAACTGCCAAAAAAACCACATCAGCCTGCTCGATATAACTTTCAATATTCTTTGAAACTGCCGTAACGCCTGTCGCTTCCGAAAAATTCGAACAAGCAACCTCATTAATATCAAATGCAACAATTGAACTGGCATTATAATTTTTTTTAACCATTCCTCCGGCAATCGCTGTTGCCATTCTGCCGGCACAGATAAATAATATTTTTTTCATTTTTATTCAAGTCCGTTAATTTATTTATCCACCCAATCGTATTCGCTTCGGTACTTTGATTGATAATGTTCAAACGCCTTGGTGTAACGCTCCAAATAGTTTCCGCTGAAACTTTTAGTCATATATGAGCGATAGCGTAAAATGCCTTTCTGTGAGCCTTCAAAAATATTTTTGATTCTGCCGACAACCGCAATCTCGCAATCGCCGAGCATCTCTTCATCCAGCCTCAATACACTCAAAGTTGCACTATCACTCCAATGAGACAAACTCTCCGCATTATCCCGCCAATGCTCTCTGGTCAAAATCAATTCGACCCAAACCAACAGCATACGGTTAATCGCTCCGAGCAAAATCAGATAATTTTTTTCCCGCTTCACCGTATCAGGACTGCTGAGCATATTCAAAATATCCTCCGTATCCCGAATAGATGATTCCAAACAATTTTTCAGGGCGACACAAATCTCTGCCTGACGCTCACTATCGCAACTGAAAATATCAATTTGCGACAACTTACAGGCAAATTCATAAGCCGCATCACGTCTGCCCATGAGCGGAGCTAAATTCTGTTTAATCAGAAATTCACCGCTACGGTGAGATCCCATATCGGGAATAACCCGTGTAAATGTCGCTTTGATTTTACCGAAAAGCAAATCAGATATACTCATAATTTGTATCACCCATTTTTGGCATTAAATTTCTGCAAAATCCCTATTCAGCAGGAGCAAATTTCGCTCCGACACCGTATTTCTCAAAAACACCTGCGACTTCAAAAAGTTTTCTCTCCTGCAATGCAGGTGCGATAAATTGCATGCCAATCGGCATGCCGCTCTCACTGTCCAAAGCCACCGGCAAACTCAAACCGCAATTACCTGATAAATTCAAAGCAATTGTGAAAATATCAGAGAGATACATGCTCAATGGATCGCTTTTCGCACCGAACTTAAAAGCAACATCCGGAGTTACAGGAGTGAAAATCACATCGCAAAGCTCCGCTGCTTTCTCAAAGTCTCGGCGAATCAAAGTTCTGACCTTTTGAGCCTTCAAATAATACGCATCATAGTAACCGCTTGAAAGCACATAAGTTCCCAAAAGAATACGTCTCTGAACCTCTTCCCCGAAGCCCTGTCCGCGGCTGGCAAAATAGGTATCAACCAGATCTTTGCCCTCCACACGTCTGCCGTAACGAATACCGTCAAATCGAGCCAAGTTCGCACTTGCTTCAGCAGTAGCAATAATGTAATAAACTGCGACCGCATATTTGGTATGAGGAAGTTCAATATTGACAATTTCAGCTCCGAGTTTTTTCAATTTTTCAACTGCGTCCAAAGCCGCCTGCTTGACCGCAGGAGCTAAACCGTCGGCTTCAAAATATTCTTTCGGAATACCTACTTTGACCCCATTCAAATTATCAGGCAACTTGCTGAAAATACTGCTGTAATCAAGTGTGTTATTCTCAATCGGCAATGAGGTTGAATCCATTTTGTCATTACCTGCAATTGTTTCAAGGATAATTGCACTATCCTCCACATCCAAAGTCATCGGCCCGATCTGATCCAAACTTGAAGCAAATGCCACCAGTCCGTAACGAGAAACCAAACCGTAAGTCGGTTTGACTCCGACAATTCCGCAGAATGCAGCCGGCTGGCGGATTGAACCACCGGTATCACTGCCCAATGCGGCAGGAACTAAACGAGCGGCGACACTTGCCGCTGAACCGCCTGATGACCCACCGGGGACACGTTCCAAATCAAATGGGTTTGCAGTTTTCTGGAAAGAACTGTTTTCGCAGGAACTTCCCATTGCAAATTCATCCATATTCAATCTGCCGAAAGGGATGAAACCTTTTGCTTTCAAACGGCTTACCGCAGTTGAATCATAGGGAGAAACTACCGGTTCAAGAATTTGTGAAGCACATGAAACATAATCATCTTTGACACAAATACAATCTTTGATACCGATAGGAATACCGTCATAAGGGCTTAATTCTGAATTAGTTGCACGACGGCAATCAGATTCCTTTGCCATTGCAAGTGCTGCTTCACGGTCAATGCGGATAAATGACTTAATTTTGTCATCCAAAGCATCGACTCGTGCCAGCAGAGACTCTACTAATTCGACCGAAGTAATCTCGCCATTTTTCAATAAATCACGCAATCCGTGAATTGTCATTTGGGTAAAATCAATCATCTTAGTTACTCCCCTCTCCGGGTAAAACTCTCGGCAACTTAATTGCTTCATCATTAATGAGTTCCGGAGCATTTTTGAGCATAACTCTGCCGTAAGGCTCTGCGACGACATCTTCACGATAGACGTTAGTCAAAAGTGCCGCATGTGCCGTCGGCTCAATACCGCTCACATCGAGTTCATTAAGTTCCTCGATGTAAGCAACGATATTCTCCATATCTTTCTGGAGCTGCTCAATTGATTCTTCCTTTAACTGCAAACGTGCCAATTCAGCAACGTGTTTAACATCTATCGTGTTGCCGATCATAATCTTATGCCTTTTCCAAAGTCAGAGTTTCAGTAACAAGATCACAAACTTCAGACGGTCCGAAATACTGAATCGGACCCGGATATACATAACTGGTCTCTACAGCCCATTTTTCACGGACGCTTGCAAAGTATTTGAACGGAGCTCCATCAAGTCTGACCAAAGCCTTTTTGATAACCGGCTTGTCATGACCGTGACGACGTTCCATATTCATCATCATGGTAATCGGAATACCACCTGCAATCCACTCATCTGAAGATTTGGTCATATTGCGGACGCTTGACATGTAACCAGTAACACCAGCACCAATCAAAGCCGCCGCATTGTAGCCCAAGCTGTAGCAGTAGTCAGCATCGAAGTTAGACGGAGCAGCACAACGGCCCTCGTAACCGAAGAAGTGAACCTGTGCAGCAAATTTACCTTTGTATCCGTCAATGGTTTTGAGTTTAGACTTAACCATTTCAGCAAGCATTTTTTCAGTTTCAATCAAAGAAACCTGAACGTTACCGTGGGGGTCACGGTCGTTGCAAAGCTGTGCTTGAATACCAGTCGGCAATGAAGCAAAAACTTTACCGGTTTCGCTTGCCAAACGAGCTTTTACAAACTCAATTTTTGCCTCTGCATCAGTAAGTTTGCCGAATGCATCAGCCTCTTTGGCGAGCAAGTCATTCAATTCAGCGATCAAAACTTTGATTTCGGGGATGAACTCAATCAAACCTTCAGGAATCAAAGCAACACCGAAGTTATTTCCAGCTGCTGAACGGGCAGCAACGATATTTGCCATGTAGGTAACGACTTCATCCAAGGTCATTTTCTTCTCTTCGACCTCTTCAGAGATAATAGTGATATTTGCCTGAGTCTGCAAACCGCACTCCAAAGCGATGTGTGAAGCACTGCGACCCATAAGTTTGATAAAGTGCCAATACTTTTTAGCAGAGTTGGCATCACGACCAATGTTACCGATAAGTTCGCTGTAAACACGGCAAGCGGTATCGAAACCGAAACTGGTTTCAATCCATTCATTTTTCAAATCGCCGTCAATGGTTTTCGGGCAACCGACAACCTGAATCGGAATATTTTTGCCTTTGTAATATTCTGCAAGCAAGCAGGCATTAGTATTTGAATCATCACCGCCGATAATTACCAAAGCACTGATACCCAATGCTTTGCAATGCTGATAACCTTTTTCGAACTGCTCTTCAGTTTCAAGTTTGGTACGTCCTGAACCGATCATATCGAATCCGCCGGTGTTGCGGTAAGCATCAATAATATCAGAGGTAAGTTCCATTACTTCATTTTTTACCAAACCATCGGGGCCTTTGAGGAAACCGTAAAGTTTACTGTTTTTATTAATAGATTTGATACCGTCAAAAAGACCTGCAATCACGTTGTGACCGCCGGGAGCCTGTCCGCCTGAAAGAATTACGCCGACATTGATAGCAGGAGCATCACATCCGCAAGCACAAGTGCAAGCATCAGCTTTCTGTTCAAAGGTCAAAACGGGACTTCCGAAAGTAGTCGGGAAAAGTTCCTTAATTTTTTCGACATCACTTACAGCGGTAGTGGGTTCGCCTGCAATGACTTTGACTTTCGCAGTATTACGCAATGCCACTGGCAATTTGGGAGCGTAAGCTGCACGAGCTTTCTGTAACGGAGAAATTTTCATTTTTTAATCCTTTCTTAATAATATTAATTATCCAATTTCTTTTCAGATATATAATTACACCTCAAATAATTTAACCCCTAATTGAGAGTTTTTCAAGTCAGATATAAATATTTTTTTAATTTTCATTATTTTTTGGGGCTGACAAATAATAATTTGTCTTGAAAAATGTTTTGAAGCAACCACACTATGTCTGAATTTAGGTGCATACCCGAAATAAGGTGTCACTCTTTTTGTGCGATGCACTACGAGCCTCAATGCGGCTCATAGTCCTGGATTTTTCGCTTTGCTTTGAATAACGAGTTTGACTCCTCTCCCCCCCCCTCCCCGAAGCAGAGACAAAACAACGTCATTAGAGAGTAGTGATAGCTACGCAGAAGAGAAGAAAAAATCAAAATTCTTTCAAAATTAACTTGCAAAATTAAAATAACGATATATATTAAGAGACATGAACGAAAAATGTTCCAGCATAGCTCAGCGGTAGAGTAGGTGGCTGTTAACCACTTGGTCCCTGGTTCGAATCCAGGTGCTGGAGCCATTTTTTTGCTTTGAAAAAAAGGATAGGCTTGTTAAAATTGACATCTCGTGTACCTCAAGTACACTTCGGTCAATTTATAACTTCGCCTCTCGCATTTTTTCAAAGCAAAAAAATACCGTGATTTGTTTTTTTATTTTTATTCGTTTTCTCTTTGTTCGCTCACGCTCAAAAATCTCTTATTGGCATGCAGAAGAGATTCAAAAAATTGCTCAAAAAAGAAATTTTGACCTGAATAATCAACAGCAATATTTAGAGGCGGTGGATGAATTTCTCGCAGAAACGGCGGAAAAGGGGTTCGATAACTCTGTCTGGCAGAGAATTTGTGCTAATTTCAGATTATTACTCCGCAGATTGGGGCTTGATATTGCTTACTCGGATGATGAATTAAGAGAACTTTTTCGGAGATCCAGAAACGCTTTGAGAATGCAGCAGCAGTTAAGCGGAACTAACGGAGAGAACGGAACAAGGTTTGCTGTTGATGGCAATGGAAACCAATTATTTAATGTTAACGGTTACGGTCAAATGACAATTTCTGAAATTATTAACAACAAAAATATTTCTAAACAGGCAGAGATTTTGACCGATTCAGGAAATAATATCTGGGGGAAAATAACTGAAGATATGGCAAAAGCCGGGAAAGAATTTAATCTTGAGGCATTGCCAATAAAATTCTTTAAAGGAGATAAATGGTTTGGTTTAGTTCATATTTATAAACATTTGTCAGAATTTCAGAATCAAAATTTATCAAATTTAATGGAGGTCATTTTTGGAGATATTAATAAAATATATGCAAGAAATGATAACGGCAAAATAAAACTTGAAATTTTTCCCGTAAAATCTCGATATTATGGAATTTTAGAATTGAGAAATGATATGGATTGCTATTCGATTGTAAGTTTTTACACAAGGAAATTGCAATTTGAAAAACCAAAAGGTAAAAAAGTTTGGGTTCGCAGCCCTCAGTCAGCGAAATCACACGCAACAAATGACCAGTCTACTTTGAATGTTGCCCCCGATAAAATGTTGCAGGAGTTCCAAAAGGAGTTAACTGCCCAAAACAACATTAATATAAATCCATTACAGGCAGATATCAAGCCAGAAATTGAAAAAAATCAAAAAAAATTGCGATTTTCTTTGAAAAATGGCGGATATGGGCTGGCTCATATCAGAAAACGTCATCCAGATGTTAATTGGGATAAAATTGTTGATACAATTAATAATGGCAAAATAGAAAATGCTGGAAAAGGGAAAAAAGTATTAATTTCTGATGATGGAAAAGTTATTCTGTTTATAAATCAAAAAGGCAGAAATTGGGTAATTACTGCCTTTTCAAAAACCTCTGCAGAAGAAATTCTGTCGGCTTCTGCTAAAAACGGCTCCGACGCATTTTACCGTAAAGGCATTACTACTATAGGTGAAGTTTGGGAAAATGCAAGCGAAAATCAAAAAAAATTGCGATTTTCTTTGAAAAATGGCGAAAATGCTGCAAGGTTTGCGGTGCAGAGGATGAGGTTCAAAGACAAATTAATTTCTTAAAAAATAAATTTAGAAATAAATACTTATGCAAAAGTTTTTAAGGGCTATTCTATTGCGGACATAAAGATTGAAGGTGCAGATGCAGCCAGTGGCTCTATGACCACCCTGCGGGAGCCCCCAAAAGGGTCTGCACCTATCTATATTAATATAGCACAATTAGTTAATAATGTCAAGCCCAAAAGTTCTATTGTTTTAGATGAAAACGGTGAACCGCTGATTGTTTATCATGGGACGAATGCTGATTTTAACTGTTTATGATTCAAATAACTGGATTGAAACATTTTTAACTCCTGCAATAGAGGCAGAGAAAAAAGGAATAGGAATTTTATATTTTGATGAAGAAAAAGCCAGTAAATATGGTGCCCTTAGCAAAAAGAAGGGGAGCATACCCACCGGCTTTGTACATAATATAGCACAACGTTTTTTATGCTCCGATGAGTGCATCTGTGCTGCAACCAAGAACATGACGAAGTTTTTTGATCATACTTAAGCTTAAATTCCTTTTGCCATTCAAAACTTCATACGCACGATTTGCAGAACCGAAACAATCAGCAATATCCTTTACCTTTAAGCCTTTTTGTTCCATCATGAATTTTATAAAATCAATCGGATCGGGAGGAGCAAAGTGATAACGTTTATTTTCGTATTCACGTAAAACTAAACTCATTAAATCAAGTTCGTCCTGCAACTCTTGGGCAAGATTATCTAATTCATTAGCATGATCAGCAAGGAATTTATTGATTCTATTGCTCATTTCGTACATTTCTTCATCATTTTTAATTATTTTAATATCCATAATTACTCCTTTCAAAATTTAATTTTACTGTATTCTGCGTGTGTGCCTATCCATTGCACATACACATTGCCTGATACATATACCACCACAGCAACAAGACGGTGTTTATTGCCGCCAATATTGAAAATTACTCTATTCCCGGACAAAAAATCTGCACTGCGAATAGCATTTTTAATATCTTGCGGAGTTTTCCATTGAGCCAGTTGTATTAATTTTATCCAACTTGTCAACGGCTTAACGCTATCAGCGTGTTTTTGCATATAATCTGCAAGTAAATTTTTATTTAAAAGCTCCATTATTTTTCCTTTCATTATAATATAGTCCCATTTTGGGACTTGTCAAGAGTAAAAAAGAAAAAAAATCAAAAAAAAATCTGATTTAGGTATTGAATTTCTGCGGCAGCAGTTGAATGATTTTGATTTGGGAATGGATACGGTTTATGACCTTTTCGGCAATGCTGATGAAAATGAAGCATGGAAACTTATCATTGAAAAAAACGGTACAAAATCCAAAGAAGAACAAAACTACAAATCACTTTACCCAAATCAATACCGCCCAAAAGAACAAACCAATTCTCCCCCCCCCGCGACAAATCTTTGATACAATATAACCGTATTCCTCAATTATTATCAAAGCAAAAAAAATGGTACCCCGGGGGGGAATCGAACATTCGACACTGCGAAGCAGAGCATTGAAGCGACAGCGAAATGCAAACAC
>JAFTJQ010000015.1 GCA_017456285.1 Lentisphaeria bacterium | reverse complement strand
TAGCTCTAACTTCTTTCAATACAGCGATTTTGTTAGCACCGGCAGAAGCTAAGATAACGCTAACTTCAGAAGCTTCTTCAGCACCACCTTCAGCAGCAGCTGCAGGAGCAGCAGCAGCTACAGCTACAGGAGCAGCAGCGCTTACGCCCAAACGTTCTTCCAAAGCCTTGACCAATTTAGAAAGTTCAAGAACAGTCATATTCTCTACGTAAGAGATGAATTCTTCCATTTTGTTTTCTTCTGACATGATAATTTTCTCCATTTAATTGTTTGTTAATTGTTTTTTATTGTTGTTCTAACTTATCTTTATAAGCGTTAATTACGTTAAGGATGGTAGCAGCTTTAGCATTAAGCAGCGATACCAAGTTTCTTGAAGGTCCTTGGAGGACACCCAAGAGTTGAGCGCGCAAAACATCTTTTGACGGCAATGAAGCGATCATATCGACATCGCTGACAGAGAGAACTGCACCCTCGAAATATCCGCCTTTCGGCGCAACCTGACTGAAAGTTTTGCCAAATTCCATGATGATTTTAGCAGCTTCACTTGCATCGCCTGAACCGCAAACAAGTGCAGTTCCGTCGGTCAAAGGAAGCGCTGCAACAGCATCAATTTTAGCAATTTCAGCAGCTTTTTTAATCAAAGAGTTTTTCAAAACATGGCACTCTGCATTGGCAGCAGCAAGCTTATTACGCAGAACTGACATATCCTGAACTTTGAGTCCGCTGTAAGAAATAAAATAAACGTAATCAGAATCGGTCAAAAGTGAACCGATGTAATTAACTAAATGCAACTTTTCACTTCTCATTATTTTACCCTCACTAACTCTTTGGTGTTAATTTTGACACCGGGACTCATAGTAGATGAAACTGTACAACTGATGAAGTAAGTACCTTTGCTGGTAGCGGGTTTAGCTTTATCAAGTGCATCTACAACCGCATTGATGTTCTCAACGATTGCTTCAGCATCGAAAGACAATTTTCCGCAGGGAACGTGAACGCAACCGCCACGATCCGCTCTGAATTCAGCACGACCTGCTTTAGCTTCCTTAACAGCATTACCGACAGAATCAGTAACAGTACCGGTTTTGGGGTTCGGCATAAGTCCGCGAGGACCTAACTGACGTCCCAAAGGTCTGACCAACTTCATTGCATCGGGAGTAGCAATAAGGATATCAAAATCAGTCCAGTTGCCTTTGATTTTCTCTACAACATCTTCGTAACCGACAATATCTGCACCGGCAGCTTTTGCTTCTTCTGCCTGAGCACCGTCAGCAACGACACATACTTTTACAGCTTTACCTGTACCTCTGGGCAATGCTACAGCACCGCGGACAGTCTGGTCTGACTTACGGGTATCTACGCCAAGCTTAATAGCCAAATCGACAGTTTCGTCGAATTTGACGTGCGGCATAGCCTTAAGTACATTGACCGCATCCAAAATTGAGTAACGTTCCTCGCGGTTGTAAGCAGCCATCTGAGCTTTGTATAATTTTGAACTACTCACCTTTCACCTCGATTCCCATACTTCTTGCAGTACCTTCGATGATACGCATTGCTGCTTCTTCGTCACGAGCATTGATGTCATCCTTCTTGATCTTGACAATCTCACGGATCTGGTCGCGAGTGATTGAACCGGCAGTTTCCTTACCCGGTTTCTTCGCGGCAGATGCTACGCCCGCAGCTTTTTTAACCAAAACTGCAGCCGGAGGAGATTTGCAGATAAATGTGAATGAACGGTCTTGGTAGACTGTAATCACAACCGGAATGATCGTTCCGCTCTGAGCCTGAGTCGCAGCGTTAAATTGCTTACAGAAATCCATAATGTTACAACCTGCCTGTCCGAGAGCCGGACCGATCGGAGGTGCCGGATTAGCAGCTCCTGCAGGGATTTGTAAACGGATCAAACCTGTAACTTTCTTCGCCATAATTGATCTCCATTTTGTTTACTTATGTGGTCATAGAATTGACAGGTGTTCTGCCACATAAATTAATATTATTATTAGTCTTGAACGCCTTATACAGAACGCTCAACCTGCCAAAACTCCAATTCAACCGGTGTTGAACGACCAAAAATTGAAACCATAAGTTTCAACTTGCCGCGTTCAGCATCAATTTCCTGAATAGTTCCCTCGAAGTTCTCGAAAGCACCATCTTTAATACGAACCACTTCGCCGATTTCAAATTCGATTTTCGGCTTAGCAGACACATCCGGACAGCTCTGTCTCAGCATCTCTTCTGCTTCCATTGCTGAAAGCGGAATCGGACGATTTCCGCCACCCAAGAATCCCATTACGCCCTGGGTGCTGCGGACGAAATACCAAGCATCCTGATCGATTACGCCATCCTCATTATATAAATCCATCCGAACCAAAACGTAGCCCGGGAAAAATTTGCGAGTTGTAGGAATTCTTTTGCCCTGACGAACTTCAATCACCTTTTCAGTAGGGATAAAAACTTCGTAGACCGGCATCTCATCACGATTTTGCAACTGACGTAAGATATTTTCTTTTACCTTATTCTCATGTCCGGACAAAGTATGAACAACGAACCACTGTCCTTTGCTTCTGTCCTCATTTACAATCATATCTTCGCTCATAATCGCCTCTATTATAAACTTCCACTAGTAATCAAGCTAATGAAGTATCTGGCAAGAAAATCAACAATTGCCACAAATACTCCCAACATAATAATTGCAACCACCACCAAGACGGTTGACTCCAACAATTCTGAACGGCTCGGCCAGCTGCAACGTCCCATCTCACTGACTGTATCAGCGAAGAAACGTCGAATTTTGCCCATCACAGCATCAAAAATTGCGATAGCGCCCTTTGATTTAGTTGCCTTTTTGTCATTACTCATAATTATACCATATTGTTCAGAATTAAAACTTCAAAAAATGGCAGGAGCAGGGAGGTTCGAACTCACGACCTGCGGTTTTGGAGACCGCTGCTCTACCAACTGAGCTATACTCCTATGCCAACTGCAAAGCAACTTTGCAGATTTATTCTCAAGACATTGAAAAAATCGCTGTCTTTAATTATAACATTGCTGCTATATTACACCCAATCAGTTATAAACCTTAGCGGGTTTCTCTGTGAATGGTGTGTTTTCTATCGAATTTGCAATACTTGCTTTTTTCGATACGATCCGGAGTGTTGCGTTTTTCCTTCATCGTAGTGTAATTACGACGCTTACACTCGGTGCATTCCAAAGTAATCTGTTCACGCATTTTATTATCTCAACTTCTTTTGATAATTATCCCGAAAGATAATTTTTCAATTATCAATCGGGAGTTATTTTTTAATCAATCAAGCAGTGTAAATTACTTGATAATTTCAGATACACGACCTGAAGCAACGGTACGTCCACCTTCGCGGATAGCGAAACGGAGACCTTTGTCCATAGCGATCGGAGCGATCAACTCAACGCTGATTGAAACGTTATCGCCGGGCATAACCATTTCAGTTCCTTCCGGAAGAGTAATGGTACCGGTTACGTCAGTTGTACGGAAGTAGAACTGAGGACGATAGTTGGTGAAGAACGGAGTGTGACGTCCACCTTCTTCTTTGCTCAATACGTAGATTTCGCCCTTGAACTGGGTGTGCGGAGTGATGCTGCCCGGTTTAGCAAGAACCTGACCACGAGCAACGTCTTCCTTCTTGATACCGCGGAGCAAGCAACCGATATTGTCGCCGGCAACACCTTCGTCAAGAAGTTTACGGAACATTTCGATACCGGTAACAGTAGTTTTAACAGTCGGTTTGATACCGATGATTTCAACTTCTTCGTTAACTTTGATTACACCGCGTTCAACACGACCGGTAACAACTGTACCACGACCTTCGATGCTGAATACGTCTTCGATCGGCATCAAGAACGGCAATTCAGTATCACGAGCAGGTTCAGGAATGTATGAGTCAACAGCATCCATAAGTTCGAGAATGCAAGCACATGCAGGATCATCGGGGTTGCCGTCAGCTTCAACAGCTTTCAAAGCAGAACCTTTTACGATCGGCAAGTCATCGCCCGGGAAGTCATAAGAGCTCAAAAGCTCACGGATTTCCATTTCAACGAGTTCGAGAAGTTCCGGGTCATCCAACTGATCAACTTTGTTCATGAAAACAACGATCGCAGGAACACCTACCTGACGAGCCAAAAGAACGTGCTCACGAGTCTGAGCCATCGGACCATCAGTAGCAGCGATAACGAGGATAGCACCGTCCATCTGAGCAGCACCGGTGATCATGTTTTTAACATAGTCAGCGTGTCCCGGGCAGTCAACGTGTGCATAGTGACGAGTTGCAGTCTGATATTCAACGTGTGAGGTATTGATAGTAATACCGCGTTCGCGTTCTTCCGGAGCGTTGTCGATTTCAGCATAGCTGCGTTTCTCACCGCCGAATTTGTTGGTAAGAACCATAGTGATCGCAGCGGTCAAAGTAGTCTTACCATGGTCAACGTGACCAATTGTACCAATGTTTACGTGTGGTTTTGTTCTTTCGAATTTTTCCTTAGCCATTTTTTACCTCCTAATGTGTTAGAGTTAGCTAAAACTTTTTTGTTTTTGTTTAATTAACTTATTAAGTTACTATTTCTTTTATTATCAAGGCTTGAAACTTTATCAATCTCGCACCTACCACTTCTGAAAATGGAGCCCACAACCGGACTTGAACCGGTGACCTCTTCCTTACCAAGGAAGTGCTCTACCGACTGAGCTATGTGGGCATGGTACTCGAGGGGGGACTTGAACCCCCAAGGATCGCTCCATATGGACCTCAACCATACGCGTATGCCAATTCCGCCACCCGAGCATTTCTTCACCTTTCCCAAATCACGACAAAGTAATTTTAGGACTGAACAGTTATATACTATAAATCATTTTAGCAATTTTTCAAATGATTTTTCGTAAATTTTTCCATTTTTTTTCATTTTTTCTCTAAAAATGGCGATTTTTCCTTAAAAATCACCTTATAAACGGGATTTGCCATACTGTCTGTTATCATTGAAACAATATCTTTGATAAACTTTTTGCCTAATTCCGGCGAATCAACCCCCATGCACTTAACGGCAAAACCTCTCATATCAATCAAATTAAGATAAATCGGCAGTCGCACACCTTTAAGTTCATCGACTTCGCTGCATTTTTCAATGATTAATTTACATATCTCATCAATTTGCCGTCCGAAATCGTAAAGAATTTCTGCAAGTTCAAGCTCCATAAAGGTATTTTCAGCATTTTTGAACACCTCATAATCAAGAAGATTGATATAAATTTTAATTGCACTGTGAATTTTGCTCACTCCGCCGATACGAATGGCTGAATTTGCTGCAAAATCAGCAATGTGCTGATTCAAAAATTCTCTAATTGCGGATTCTTTTAAATAATATCCGTAGCGAACCGGTTTCTCCTTTTCTTTTGAATCGTTATTAACCGTTGATAATGAAATATTTACAAATTTAGCCATTTCAATAATCAATGATAATGTTGCCTCTTTAACTCCGCAAGCACCAAACATTTCCGCAGTTTTTTGGGCAACTTTAGACAAATTCGTCGCCGGGAAAAAAGTTTTTGTGCTTAAAAGTGCAATCAAAGAATCGGCAGTTACTGAATACAACGGCTCAAGAAAATTCTTTTTTTTGCGATAAATTTCTGCGATGTCAAAAAATCCTGCCTCATCCAGAATATTTGCTACCATCTGATTGACTTCCTGAATCGAATAGAGGTTACCTGAATTATTTTCATTAAAAAAATAGTCCAGCGAGAGAATAATATCTTCTGCAAAATCTCGCTCATTCACCTGATTTCCTTTGCAGAAACACTCTGCAAGTTCACTTTGCAGTTCCTCAATCTGAAACGGCACAGTGTCGCCATTATCATCTAAAATAAGTAAGGTTTTTTCCTTGAATTTAATCATTTAACGCCCGAATTTCATCAATAAACTCTTCAACATCTTTGAATTTGCGGTACACGGAAGCAAATCTGACATAAGCGACCTGATCAACACGCCGCAAGGCATTCATCACATAAATTCCGATATCACTGCTGGGAATGTCCTTGTCAAAATCTTTTTGAATCTGACTGCTTAACTCCTCGACCAACGCATCAATCTGATCAGAACTTACGGGACGCTTGTAGCAAGCATTAGCGATTCCGTTACGAAGTTTATCCTTGTCAAACTCCTCAAGCACTCCGTTACGCTTAATTACTCGCAGCTCCTCCCGAATGATTCCCTCGTAAGTTGAAAAACGGTGTGAGCAATTCAGACAAACCCGACGTCTGCGAACCCCAGCTCCATCTTTAATCACTCGTGAATCCACAACTTTGTCATCCAAAAAACCACATGCAGGACACTTCATAATAAAACTCTCCTTTTCTCCTCTATGCAAAAATTTTTCTAATCACCGCCACTCCGCAGATTGCCGCCGTCTCTGACCGCAAGATATAAGGACCCAAATTCAAACCGCAGAAGTTTTTACTACGCATCAAGGCAAGCTCCGAATCACTGAATCCGCCCTCCGGTCCGACAAAAAAAGCAATCTTTTCGCAATCAGAAACAGATAATGCGGTTTGATTATCCACCATATCGCCGAAAACTCCGAGCATTGAATTTTTTTCAACAAAATCAATTGCCTCCTGAAACTTCATAACCGGAAGCACCTGCGGAAGAAATGGATTATTTGACTGCTTACAAGCCTCTAACAGCATCGCATCCCAGCGGCTCGACCCCTCCGGCAAAGCGACAGAGTATTCGCAACGAATAATCGCTATTGCCGTTACGCCCAATTCAGTTGCCTGCTTAAAAATCTGGTCAAGTTTCTGTTTGCGGGGTGCGGCAATAAACAGAAATATATCTTTTGACGGTTTTTCGTGAAGCGTAACCGTCAAAATTTTCAACTCTCTTTTTTCCATAATTTCGGCAATCGCAGTTGTACCATTGCCGTCAAGCAGCATTACCTGCTCTCCGACTCTCCCCCTCAAAGTTTTGAAAAGGTGGTCACTCTCGGTGCGTTCAAGCGATACAAATTCGCCTTCTTCACCGATATTTTTACAGAAAAAAGCGTGCATAATCACCCCATTTTTTTACATTGCATCAGGAACTTGAATTGTCAAAGTATTCAAGCCGTCACTTAAAACCTTTTTGCAGGCAAGTGACAAATTCAATCTGGCAACCAACAACTCCTCGCTATCCGCGGTCAAAACCGGGCATTCCCGATAGAATTTATTAAATGCCTTCGCCACATTGAGCAAATACTCAACCAAAGGCGAACAATCTTTTTTCGCCGCCGCACTTTTCAAAACACTGCCGTACATTGAGAGGATTGCGGCAAGTTTTTTCTCCTCTTTTTTGCCCAAAAGCGACCAATCAGGAGTTTTAGCAAGCAAGGCACTGTCTTTTTCCACCGCCTTGCGTTCAATTGAGTTGATTCTGGCACAAACATACTGAACATAAGGCCCGGTATCACCCTCGAAACGAATTGAAGCAGCAGGGTCAAACATAATAGTTGTTTTGGCATTGAATTTGAGAAGCATGAACTTCAACGCCCCCATACCGATAATTTCCGCTCTCTCTGCCACAATATTTTTGTCAAGCGAACTGTCACGCTCTTCGCAGGCAGTTTTCGCCAAATTAACCATTTCGTCAAATAGATCATCAGCATCAACAACCGTTCCCTCGCGGCTTTTCATTTTGCCGGTCGGCAAATTCACCATACCGTATGAAAGGTGGAAAAGGTCTTTCGCCCACTCATATCCGAGGCGTTCCATAATCGCAAAAAGCATTTGAAAATGCAAATTCTGCTCATCACCGACCACCCAAATCATTGATTGCGGCTGATAATCTTCATATTTTTTGAGGGTAGTACCGATGTCTTGAGTAATATAAACACTGGTGCCGTCGGAACGCAAAACGACTTTTTTGCCCATTTTGCCCAAATCACAAATTGTAGCACCGTCCTCACGTTTCTCAAAAACCTTATCAGCCAAGCCTTTAGCGATGATGTCTTTACCGAGCAAATAGGTGTTGCTCTCCAAGTAAGTATGATCAAAATTAATACCCATGCGTTTGTAAGTTTGGTCAAATCCGGCAAAAACCCACGAATTCATCATCTTCCAAAGTTCACGAACCTCCGGATCATTTGCTTCCCATTTCTGCAACATCTCTTGAGTAGCTTTGCCAAGTTCGGTCTCCAAAAAGAGTTCTTCATTATCTTTATCCGCCAGTTCGGGATGATTTTTCTTTAATTCAGCAATCTCGTCGCTCAACATCTGATTGTATTTAACATAGAAATTACCGACCAAGTGGTCGCCTTTGATACCGCAGCTGTCGGGAGTAACGCCTTCGCCCTTGCGTTCATAGGCAATCATTGACTTGCAAATATGGATACCGCGGTCATTGACGAGGTTAATTTCCACAACCTCATTGCCGACTCTTTTAAGCAATGAAGCAAGCGACATGCCGAGGATATTATTTCTGACATGCCCCAAGTGCTGTGGTTTATTGGTATTGGGGGCAGAAAATTCGATTAAAATTTTCTTCTGCTCCGCTTTCGGCAAAACTCCGTCTGCCAGCAAATTATCCATATTCCCGACGGTATCACGATAGAGTGCCGCAGGGGTCAAAGTTACATTTACAAATGCCTTGACTGCTTCTGCTTTTTCAATATCTGCGTGGTCATTAAAAAAAGCGACGACTTTTTCGGCGACCACATTCGGTGCCGCCTTGCAGAATTTAGCGAAACGGAAGCAATTAATTGTCAAATCGCCATCCATTCCATCCGGACATTGCTCTGCTGCAATTTCAATATCTTGCGGGAAATTATCAAATTCCGCCGCCAAAAATTTCTTCAAATCATCAACAAATAAGTAATTCATCTCAATTTTCCTGTCTTTTACAATGTAGTTTTTACCACTACGGATTTGCTGCCCTCTGCGACTTCGGGACTAATAGTATACGCTCCGAAGCTGTACGGAATCAAAACGGTTTCACCGACTGCCACATCTACCATGCAATCAGAGTTGCCGACCTTAATCGGAGTGTCAGTTGCACTGATAAGGTGGAAACTCCGACTGTTAAAAGTCGAATCATTCCAGTTCTCAACCAAATGCAAAGCCTCAATATCGAAAAAGGGACAATTTTTAACGTAAGGGAACTTGCGATTATACGGCTTCACATCAGAAGCACCTGCGATTTTCGGACTGGTGCGATTAGTAAAATTAACTGATTTCACTCCGAGATCCACATGAAGTTCTCTGGGGTTGCCGTTGCTGTCAACTCTACCCCAATCACTTATGCGGTAGGTTGTATCGCTGTTTTGCTGAATCTCCAAAATCAAATTCCCTGCTCCGATAGCATGCATTGTTCCTGAAGTAATAAAATAACCGTCGCCGACATTTGAATTATAAATCTGCAACAAATTCTCAACTTCAGTTTTATCCATCATTGCCAAAAGTTGAGTACGAGTAGCCTTTGAACTTAATCCTGCTAAAATTTTACCGTGTTTTTCAGCACCGAGGATATACCACATCTCAGTTTTCGGCTCTGCAGTGCCGCCGATTTCTGCACAAGTTGCCTCATCGGGATGCACCTGCAATGACAAGCGGTCGCCTGCATCGATAATTTTTACCAGCAAAGGGAATTTTTGATACATTTCACCTTTGGGACCCAAAAGTTCTGCACGGAAATTTTTCATCAACTCCTCAAGCTGCATTCCCTGCAATTCGCCGTTTGCCACTACGCTTTGGGCATCGCTTCTATCGACGATTTCCCAAGATTCTCCGATCGGTTCTTTTGATTCAGGCAAAGTACGATTTAATTTCTCGCCCATCATTTTGCCGCCCCAGATACGTTCCATGTAGATCGGAACAAATTTTAACGGATATAATTTACTCATTTATTTTCATTCCTTATATTATTCTTCAAACTTCAATTCATCACACTTTGCTTTTACATAATCAGGTATTCTGATGACTTTGCGGGTCTCACGGTTTACGCAAACAAGCACCACATAACCTTTGACCAACAGTTGCTTATCCCGATAAATTTCGGTAGCAATTTTGAGTGTTGCTCCTTTCGCCTCGGCAACGTAAGAACGCAAGGTTAATAAATCATCATACTCCGCACTTGCCAAATAATCACAATGGGCTTCACGAACCGGCAGGATAAGTCCCATCTCCTCCATTTTGCGGTAAGGCAAGCCTGACTCACGCAGCATTTCAGTTCGACTGCGTTCAAATAATTCCAAATAATTAGCGTAATAGACTACGCCCATTTGGTCGGTATCACCATACGAAACTCGATAAGTTGATTCAAAATAAGCCATTTTATCCCCCCGTTTCTAAAATCTATTTAATATAAGCGGCAATAAAATCCACCGTCTCATCAATTGTCATATTACTTGTATCAACTAATACCGCATCCTCACACTGCTTCAACGGAGCAATCGGACGCTCGGAATCAAGTCGATCCCTCTCGGCAATAGAATCTGCAACTTTCTGCAAAGCCTCCTGCGTGTAAGGTGTTCCGTCCTGTTTCAATCTCCGCTCTGCCCGCACCATCGGGGAGGCGGTTACAAAAAATTTCCAGTTAGCATCGGGGAAAACCACACTGCCGATGTCACGTCCCTCCATAACAACCAATTGACTTGAAGCAATTTCACGCTGAAAATTTTTCAACAAATCTCGAACTTCCTTAACCGTTGCCACCAAACTAACAATTGCCACTACTTCAGGAGTACGCAATTCGGCATCAAGTTTGCGGTCATTCAAGTAAAGAGAATATTCACCATTCTCATCAAGTTTGTAATCCATCGAAATTTCTGCCAAAACCGCCTTGATTGCTTCAGTATCGGCAGCATTAATTCCACGCTGATTCAGGAAATACGCCACCGCTCTGAACATACTGCCGGTATTAACGTACGGAATTGAGAGACGTTTTGCCAAATGTGAAGCTATTGTGCTTTTGCCGGATGCCGCCGGCCCGTCCATTGCGATAACACTTACACCCATTTTATTTTTCCTCACCATTTCTGAAAATAGTTATCTAAAACAAAAAGGGGGACACGCAAATGTCCCCACTTAAAAATTCTTATCTACCGCTGCGTGAACGGAGTCTGCCGGACTTCAGGAATCCTTCGTAGTGTCTCATTGAGAGATGCGACTCCAGCTGAGTTACGGTATCCAAAGTAACTCCGACCATGATCAAGAGACTTGTACCGCCGAAAAACTGAGTTACGTTAAAAGGAATATGAGCATTAACGTAGAGGAACATCGGCAATATTGCAATAATCAAAAGGAAAACTGTTCCGCCGAAAGTAACTTTAGTCATAGTGTGATCCAAAAATTCGCTGGTCGCAGTTCCGGGACTGATTCCGGGGATATAAGCACCCTCTTTTTTCAAGTTTTCAGAAATCTGAATCGGATTGAACTGAGTTCCTACCCAGAAGTAACTGAAAAGGAAAATCAATACGCCGTAAGTAAACATGTACCCCCAACTGTCCTGTGCAAAAAATGCTGCGGCTTTATACCAGTGGAGATATTGGAAAATCAACGGCGGGAACATCATAATTGAACCTGCAAAAATGATCGGCATAACACCGCCGAAATTGACCTTCAAAGGCATGTAAGTAGATGAACCGCCCATCTGATTGCCGATAGTTTTGCGAACCATTTGAATCGGCACACGGCGATAACCCTGTGAGAGCAAAACAGTTGCAGCGGTTACGATAAAGAAGAAGATGACCAGCAAAAGCAAGTGAATTAAGTTAAAAGTGGTATTTGCCGGGGTCTGTCCGTCACGAACCATACGAATTAATTCAACAATCGCACCCGGAAGCCCTGCGATAATATTGATAGTAATAATCAATGAAACACCGTTTCCGATACCGCGGTCGGTAATTTCCTCGCCTAACCAAACGAAAAGCATACTTGTACAGGTAAGAACCAAAATTGACATCAAAACAAAAAGTTGCTGATTGCCGACGAAAAGCTGCTGTGAAGCCGGCGGCAAATTGAAATTTCCGGGATTAACCATGGTCATAGCAACCACGCTTCCCTGAATCAAGCAGACCAAAATGGTCAAATAACGGGTATATTGATTGATTTTCTGGCGTCCTGAAGCACCTTCACGCTGGATTTTCTCCAAAGCAGGTACTGCCGGAGTCAGCAATTGAATAATAATTGACGAGGTAATGTAGGGCATAATTCCCAAAGCTCCGATTGCAAACTTCTCCAATGCACCGCCGGAGAAAAGTGAAATCGCCCCCAATAGACCGCCGCCTGCACTGCTTGCAAGTTCTTTCATGTACTCAGCCAATGCCACACTGTCCACTCCCGGGCAAGGGAGATTACTTGCGAAGCGAACCAAAATAATGATAAGTACGGTAAATAATAATCTACTGCGTAATTCTTTTACGCGAAAAATGTTAAAAAAAGCTTTCCACATATTAAAAAATCCTTTGTTTTGTGTCTAAAATTTCTGTATTTCTTAAAAGATAGCACACATTTAAGGACTTTTCAAATCAAAATCAAGAAATTTTACCTTTTTTTTGCATAAACGGCACTTAACAACAGCAAAGAACAAGCACCACAAGTAACACAAGAGGTGGTATCTGTGGAAAGTTCATGACTGCGTTGATCGCTGTTTTATTTTTTTCGTGGGGAGTTGATTGCACTCCCCACACCCCAGCAACCAGCCATCAGGCTGGACAATTGTAATTTGAGTGGGCGTGATATGGCGGTTTGGTGATTGCTTCAATGTGGCAAAATTTTCGAGTTGTCCTCCCGCTTTTTTGCGG
>JAFTJQ010000050.1 GCA_017456285.1 Lentisphaeria bacterium | reverse complement strand
GGAGTGAAAGAAAGAAGCAAAGAAAGCTATATACTTCCTTGCGGGGGAAGAATTTAATTCAAGTTTGTTGATGATAGGTCTACAGAACTTACTATACTTGCTAATTTTTTTCTTTCGGAGTGAAAGAAAGAAGCAAAGAAAGCTAAATTCTTTCTTATAGGTGGTGGGATAATTATCTCATCACCTATATTTTTATTATTTACATATTCCCTTATTCATCGTTCATTCCCGTCAACCACCGTTATCTCATATTTTTTAATTTCCTCGGAATTGTCGCGACCTTTCAATGGTCACTCCATACATCTATATTATTTTTTTCAAGATTTTTTTACATAAACTATTGACAATCAAAAATCTTGTGCTATACTATTAGTAGGTTCACAATAATTGAAGTAACAACTATTACTTCAAGTAGCGTGAAAAAGCAAAATAATAATAAAAAAATGGATAAATGAAAGGAAAATCATGAAAAATTTATTCAAATTCACCCTCATTGAGTTGTTGGTGGTCATTGCAATTATTGCCATTCTCGCGGGGATGCTGCTCCCGGCACTCAATAAGGCTCGCGAAAAAGCTCGTTCAGCAAGCTGTATGAGCAACAAAAAACAGAGTGTTATGTACATTCAAATCTACTGCGACGATCACAATGGCGCTATGATTCTTCGCTCCAGAAATACTGATCCTACCCACTGTGCTTGGTTCAGACGTCTTCGCTTGACCGGTTACGCTACAGACTTCAAAACTGCTCGTTGCCCCTCTATCACTGTTGATTCTGCCAATAAAAATGATGAAGCAGTTACCTACGGGGTACCCCGCCGAGTATCTGTTTGGTCTCCGTATTTGGGAACAACCGCATTCACAACCTTCGCTGACGAAGCAGATGATTGCGGTATGCTCAATATCTACAATGTAAAATCTCCGAAGATGCTTATGGCTGACGCCAGAGATGCCAACGGCAAACAGTGCTTTGAATGGTCATTGATCACAGGCGCTAACAACTATGCCGTATTCCCGCACGGCGACAAAGCTCCGATCGGCTGGACTGACGGACACGCAGAAACCATGGATGCTAAATCAATGAATACCACTTTGGATGATGATGATGCTTCAATGGATTTCATCTATTACACCGCTACAAGCGGCTCAACAACTGCTACTTTATAAAAATTAAGTGCTGTTAATTCGATCGGGTGATTGATTAATTCAATTACCCGATTTTTTTATACTAAATTTTACACTTAAATGGATAAAAAAACGGCTGCTGCATATTTTATGCAACAGCCTATAATTTTATGTAATTTTAATTTTTATCGGTCAACTCTGGCTCCCGCACCCTGCATGATTTTCAAAACTTCATCCTTGGTTGCCATTGAAGTATCTCCCGGAGTAGTCATTGCCAATGCTCCATGAGCAGCACCGCAATTTACCGCAAATTCAATGTCATTACCTGACAGAAGTCCGTAAATAAGCCCTGAAGCAAAACTATCTCCGCCCCCTACCCGATCATAGATTTCCAAATTCGGCCGATGAATTGCTTCGGCGAATTTACCGTCAGCGTAAGCAATTGCCCCCCAATCATTGACGGTTGCAGTTTTTACCGAACGCATCGTAGTTGCAACTACCTGGAAATTCGGATAAACTGATACCGCTTTACGAATCATCGCTTTGAAACTCTCTGTTTCAAGATTGGTTAAATTAGAGTCAACCCCGTCAATTTCCAAGCCCAAACAAGCGGTAAAATCTTCTTCATTACCGATCATTACGTCAACATACTTAGCAATTTCTCTATTGACTTCACGGGCTTTTTCAACTCCGCCGATACTTTTCCAGAGGCTCGGACGGTAATTAAGATCGTAACTGGTAATAGTTCCGTATTTTTTTGCCTTTTTCAATGCTTCGATTGCCACTTCGGGAGTGCTGTCGCTCAATGCGGCAAAAATTCCCCCTGTATGGAAATGACGGACACCATATTTACCGAAAATTTCATCCCAATCAATATCAGTTGCTTTTAATTGAGAAACCGCCGTATTGCCACGGTCACTGCAACTTTTTGCTCCTCTGATACCGAAGCCCTTTTCAACGAAATTCAAACCGTTTCTGACCTCTCTGCCGATTCCGTCGTACTTAACCCACTTAATAAAACGGGTGTCAACTCCGCCCTGAAGTATGAAATCCTCAACCAATCTGCCTACCGCATTATCTGCAAAAGCCGTTACAACCGCACTTCTCAAGCCGAAACAGCGACGCAACCCTCTAACCACATTGTATTCGCCGCCGCCCTCCCAGACATTGAAAGTTCTTGCGGTATGAATTCTGCCGTCACCGGGGTCAAATCGCAACATGATTTCACCCAAACTCAATGCATCGAAAGCACACTCTTTTTCTGATTTGTAATTAAGCATAATTTGAAACTCCTGTTTTTAGAGGTTATTTTTTAATTCCACAGCGACTTTGACCAAATTTCTGATATTGTCAAAATTTCCGCCATCGATATCCGCAGTTTTGCCCAACCAAGTACCGCCGACGGCGACAATTTCTTTAATTTTCAAATAATTGACTGCATTTTCGGCAGTAATTCCGCCGGTCGGCATAAATTTAATGCCCAAGTGCTTGTAGGGCGCAATCAGTGATTGGATCATTTTTACACCGCCTGCCGCTTCTGCCGGGAAAAATTTGAGAAATTTACAACCAAGTTCCATCGCCTGCTCTGCTTCAGAGGGAGTGCATACCCCCGGGGCGAAAGCAAATGAATTAGCAACTGCTTCCTTGACAACCGTCGGATTGAAGCCCGGAGCAACGGCAAATTTAGCACCTGCATCGAAAGCACGATGGAGATCATTTACGTTGAGAATAGTTCCTGCTCCGAGATACAGATTCGGGAATTTTTCACTTGCGGCACGGATAATTGCTTCAGCCGCCTGAGTACGGAAAGTGATTTCAGCCGCTTCGAGTTTGCATTCAGAAAGAATTTCACAAACCTTTAACCCTGAATCAACATCATTAAGCACCAAAACGGGGACTATTTTTATTTTGCCAAGGTTGGCAACAACATTTTCACAATTTTTCTCAAAACTCATAATTTTTTCCTTGATTTTATTATTAAAGAATGCAATTTATCTATCTAACTACATAATATACTGCCAAAAACAGATTTGTCAATAAAAAAATATTAAAATGTTTTATTATTAATTTTTTAAGCCCCACCGCAGATAATTTTAGAAAAAAATTTGTTTTTTTCCTAATCAGTGTTATATTAAATCAACTTAATAAAAAATGTAGAGAGGATATTCAAAATGGGAAAAAATTTTTCAGAAATTCGTCCTTATTTGGCGAATGATTCACAAATTTATTATGCCAGACTCTCCAAATTGGAGGAGGGCAATGGGCGAGGTCAACGAATTATTGATGTCGCAAATGGAAGCGGTTTGAATTTTACAATTACTCCTGATCGGGGCATGAATATTGTCGAGTGCTTTTTCAAGGGGATCCCCATTTCATTTCGAACTTCCGGAAATCACCGCAATGTTAGCGGCAATTGGTTAAAAGATTGGACAGGCGGTCTCGTAACAACTTGCGGACTTCGCAATGTCGGTTCCCCCAGCGGCAATCAGGGTATACACGGTGCAATTTCTGCCGAAAGTGCCGAGCAAGTCTCCTGCAAAACTAAAGACGGTGCAATTGAAATTTACGGAGTTTTGAAAGAGGGTGCGATTTTTGATGCTAATTTAGTTCTGGAAAGAACCATTAAATGTGCCTACGGCGAGAATAAAATTGAAATTTGCGACACAGTTACCAATTACGGAGAAAATACTGAATTTACTGAAATACTTTACCATTGCAATTTAGGGTATCCATTAGTCTCTCCTGATTTGAAATTTGAATTGCCGGAGCATGAAATTATCCCCAGAAACGAGGAAGCAGCCGCCGCATTAAATCAATGGGACAACTACCCTGCTCCGCTTGAAAATTTTTCAGAACACTGCTTCAGACATGAACTTAAAGGCAATGAAAATAATTTTGCCTGCATGAGAATTGTCAATAAAGCAATCGGGATTGCTCTCAATATCAAATACGATACTCGCACTTTGCCTTCAATTGTTGAGTGGAAGAAGCCATCCAAAAATTCATACGTTCTCGGACTTGAGCCTACCAACAGTTCATTAAGCGGTTGTGAGTATGACAAGGAAAACGGCTTCGGCAAATTTTTGGCAAATGGTGAAAGCATCTCCTATCATGTAGTCATCGAATTTGAAGAAGTTTAATAAAAAGACATTAAGTTAATAAAAAAAGGGGACTGTTTTCAAAAAAAACAGTCCCCCTTTTAATTTTTATTATCAATTTTTTAGAGTACACCTTTAGTAGAGAGTACGCCTTTGATTCGCTCATTTTTCATAGTCGCAATGTCCAAAGACTTGGCAAATGACTTGAAAATCGCTTCAAATGCGTGGTGTGCTTCACCGCTTCGGAGCAAATCAATGTGCAAGTTCATGCCTGAACGATTCACCAATGCCTGGAAAAATTCATAGAAAAGTCGGCAATCAATTGTTCCGACATAGTCCGCAGGAGCTTCAACCGCATAGACCAAATAGGGGCGATTTGAGAGATCCAGAGCAGTTCTCGCTAAAGTCTCATCCATCGGCAAAAGAAAACTTCCGTAGCGATTAATCTGCTTTCTATCGCCGAGAGCCTGATTAATTGCATCGCCGAGGACAATTCCCAAATCCTCCATAGTGTGGTGAAAATCAACTTCAATATCGCCTTTTGCTTCAATCTCCAAATCAAAAAAACCATGTTTCGCAAATAAGCACAACATGTGATCAAGAAATGCAATTCCGGTATTAATTTTGTAATTTCCACTGCCGTCCAGATTCAATTTCAAATAAATATCAGTTTCAGCAGTTTTTCTCGTAATTTCAGCAATTCTATTCATTTTTTACCTCTATCGTTAAAAGTTTAATACTATTTTTCCGCTTGATACAAAATAAGCAAATGCCACCGCTATCGCCGCAAAAATCAGCAACGCACTGAAAATGGTAAACCTCAATGCATTACGCTTAACAAAAAGCACCATTTTTCTGGAAGCAACCGGGCTTTCGGCGAGAGTCGGATAGTTGCTCAAATAATTTCCGATATCGTCACGCAGAGCTTTAACCGTCTGATAACGGTCGCTCGGATTAGTTGCCATCGCCTTGCGGCAGATAGCCTCCAATGCAGGCGGAATCGGGCGACTCTCATTAATCATTTCCACATCGTTGATAATTGACCCGTCAATAGTTGCTTTCAATATCGTCCTGGTATCAGTATTAGGCAGGAAAGCGGTCGGACTTCTCAACATCAAAATAGAGAAAAGGATTGCTCCGAGCGAATAGACATCAGCTCGACAATCAAGCTCTTTCCCCAACGCCTGTTCAGGAGCCATAAATCCGGGAGTTCCGAGGGCAACATGCTTATTATTTGCTTGATTTGCATTATTCGCCATATTCTGCAAAAACTTATTTTTTTTGTCGTCAATTTCCTGCTTCAAATCTTTATCCATCACTCTGGCAAGTCCCCAATCAAGCACCTGCACTTCACCGTATTTCCCGATATGAACATTAGCAGGTTTCAAGTCCAAGTGCAGGATATTTTGCGAATGGGCAAACTCAACCGCATGACAGATTTTCTGGAAGTTAAGCAGCATTTTACGAGCATAATAAAATCGCAAAATCTCCTCATCTCCGTTTTTCATTCTGGACAGCAATGAAGACAACATCATCCCCGAAAGAAAAGTCATCACAAAATAAGGCGACATATTAGAATCCAGTCCGATATCGTGGATCGGCACAATATTCGGGTGTTCCAATTTAGCCGTAATCAATGCCTCATTTATAAATTTGGATAACTCCTGATTGCTACGGTTATTAAAGTCAGGCATCATCGCCAAAGCCACATTACGCCGAGTGTCTTTGTCGTAAACCAGCAATACGGTTTTCATCCCTCCGATACCGATAGTGCGGATGAACTTGTAGCGATCGCGGGGTTTGAGCGATAATTCACTCAAAAGCGGCAAATTCTCCTCCGAGTTCAATTCCGCATTGTGAAACGTATCACGGCTGATAAAAGTTGTTACAATTGTGTCTTCAGTAGTATCCATAGTTTATTTTTCAATAATTACTTTAGTCTTTTTATTCACCACATCATCAGTAATTATGCACTTGCGGCAATTTTTCTGCGATGGAGCAGTGTACATGACATCAAGCATTAAATTCTCCAACAAAGCACGAAGTCCTCTGGCTCCGGTACCTTTTTTGTACGCTTTTTCTGCCAGAGCGTCCAAAGCGGCGTCGGTAAATTCGAGTTCAATTCCTTCCATTGCCAAAAGTTTTTTGTACTGCTTAATCAAAGCATTCTGCGGTTCTGTCAAAATTTTAATCAAATCCGCTTTGCCGAGTTGATTCAAATTGGTAATCATCGGCAGACGCCCTGCAAATTCAGGAATTAAGCCGAACTGCATCAAGTCTTCAGGTTCACAGTATGCCAAAGGATTCTTGAGAATGTCATTATCCTCTTTCGCCTTTTTCTTTGCATCCTCATCGTTGCCGAAACCAAGCTGCTGTTTATTACAGCGGCGTTGAATAATTTTATCCAATCCGACGAATGCCCCCCCGCAGATAAAAAGGATATTATTGGTGTCAACATGCAGAAATTCCTGTTCCGGGTGCTTGCGTCCGCCTTTCGGTGGGACATTAGCAACTGTACCCTCAAGAATTTTCAACAATGCCTGCTGAACACCTTCACCTGAAACATCACGGGTGATTGAAACATTGGCAGTTTTGCGGGCAATTTTATCAATTTCATCGACGTAAATGATACCGATTTGTGCCTTTTCAATATTGTAATCGGCAGCTTGCACCAGTCGGAGAATGATATTTTCCACATCTTCCCCGACGTAACCTGCTTCAGTTAAAGTAGTTGCATCACAAATACAGAATGGGACATCGAGATACTTCGCTAAAGTTTTTGCCAGCAAGGTTTTACCGCTTCCCGTCGGACCGAGCATCAGGACATTGCTTTTGTCCAAATCAATATCGTCGTAATTCTCAACTTTGCGAGACCCTAAAGTTGCCTGAAGTCGTTTGTAGTGATTGTGAACTGCAACCGCTAAAACTTTTTTAGCATGCTCCTGACCGATAACAAATTTATCTAATTCCTTCTTCATCTCGGCGGGATTAGGCACAGTCAAACCGTCAATAAGTTTTTTCAAGTCCTTATTTTTTTGGCTGTTGGGAGTGCTTTTTTTGTCAGAAAATTGCTCATGAGCCATCTCCAGACAGTCTCCGCAAATTCCGAATCCCTCAAAACCGCTGGCAATAAAGGGCAGATTTTTATTGTCTTTCGGCGAGCGTCCGCAGAAAATACAATTTATATCATCAAATCGATTTTTATTATTTTTAGACATTATAGTTCTTCTTTTGTTTCGGTTTTAATTATTTTTTCTTTTTTGGTTCAATTACTTTATCTACCAAACCGTAAGCAACTGCTTCCTCGGCAGACATGAAGTAATCACGTTCAGCATCTTTGGCAACAATTTTAGCACTTTTGCCACAGTGACTTGCGATGAGCTTGGTCAGAATTTCATTCAATCTCTCACTCTCCTCATAGTGGCGTTTCATATCGTGAATCGACCCCTCTGTACCGCTTGAAACCGCATGAATCATCACACGGCTATTGGGCAAAGCAAAACGCTTTCCGGGTGCACCGGCACAGAGCAGAACTGCCCCCATGCTGGCACACTGCCCGATACAATAAGTATGAACTTCGCAGGAGAGAATCTGCATAGTATCGTAAATCGCCAAACCTGCAGTAACAGAACCGCCGGGGCTGTTAATATAGAGTTGAATCGGTTTTGCAGGGTCTTCTGCCTGCAAAAAAAGCAACTGGGCAACAATCAAATTTGCCACATCATCATTAATCGGAGTGCCGAGTAAAATAATTCTGTCTTTGAGCAATCTTGAATAGATGTCATACCCTCTTTCGCCCTGACCGCTTTGCTCAACAACCATCGGAACCAACATTGAATTTTTCATACATAAAACCTTTCAAAAAAGTTAATAAAATTTTAGAATTTATATAAATTTCCTCTTCAAGTTCTGCAACTAATATAAACTACTGCAATTTTCAATAAATTCAAATAAAAAGGCGATAAAAAATTTAATTTTTTTACCGCCTTGATTAAAAATACGATTTTCTGATTATTTATTCATGTTATCAGCAATGAATTGCAAAGTTTTAGCACTTAACATGTTGAAATAAACTTCATCGATTGAGCCATTTTTCTCCATAAGGCTGCGGAGTTCTTTTGCTTTGTAACCGTAGTAAGAAGCCATTACAGAAATCTGTTGATTGATCTCTTCTTCATTTACGGTGATTTTTTCAATCTTAGCGATTTTGCGAATAATCAAGCTGCGGCGGAGAGCTTTTTTCGCATTTTCTTCAGCAGTTTTCTTATGCTCCTCGATGTTTTTGGTAAATTCTTCACCATCGGCTTCGTTTTTCACCATAGAATCAGCGAGTTTACGCAATTCGCGATTAGTTTCGCCTGCGAGGAAAGCCTCCGGCAGTTCAAAATCTTTAACGATTTTGTCAAGTTCAGTACCGACTGCATCAAGCACTTTTGCGTTATTAGCATCTTCAATATCACGCTCCAAAGCACTCTTGATGGTGTTTTTGAATTCTTCGAATGAAGGAGCCTGCAATTTAGCAACCAATTCCTCATCAGTAAGTTCGCTTCTACGCTGAACTGCCAAAACTTTCAAGTCATAATTTACAACTTTAGAAGCAAGAGCCGCTTCACGGTAATCAGCAGGATAGTTTGCAGTAAATTTAACTTCATCGCCGACTTTAGCACCGACGAGAACTGCATTTGCACCGGGGATCATTTCAGGTTCTTTGAGCCAGAGATAATTTTCGCTTGCTTCAGCCTGACGTTTTACAAAAGCACTTGCATCCTCGGGAGCGACAAAGTCACTGGTATATGAAACTTTGAGCATATCTTCCATAGCAGCTTCGCCATCGACATCCGCATAGTTTGAATACATGGTGCGATACATTGCGATTCTCTCGTCAACTTCTTTGTCGGTAACTTCTTTCTTCTCAACTTCAACTTTAATAGATTTGTAATCGCCGAGGTCGATTTCAGGAGCAACGGTAACTTTGAAAGCGAAAGAAAGTTCTTTATCAAGTTCAACTTTTACTTCACCGTCGAGGTTGCATGAAAGAATATCCATAGTCTCATCTTGAGAAATTTTGGTATAAGCAGCAGAAACGAGTTGACGCTCAAGTTCTTCTTTGATACTGTCAACATAGCGGCTTTTGATAACAGATACAGGAGCTTTGCCCTTACGGAAACCGGGGATGCTGACATAATTTGCAACATTGCGAGTAGCTTTGTCAGCTTCTTTTTTAACAGTATCCTGATCAATAGTTACGAGAATTTGTTTTGTGCATTTTTCGCCGTCTTTAACTTCAAGCTTGACAGCATTCAATAAATCGTTAGCCATTTTTTTATTCCTTATGTGTTAATAGTCATTAAATTACATCTAAAAATTACATATTTCATAATATAGCCTCTTTTTAAGAATTTACAACTTTTTTTTGTAATTATTTCAATATTTTTCAAAAATCATGGAATATCCGTGTAAATAAATTAAAAATATTATTTTTTTACACTTCGAGTCTTGAATTTTTGACAAGGCGTGCCATATTAAGGCATATTAAGAATAATTAAAGATATTTTCTCAAGCAAGAGAGATAAAGCAATGTGAACCCTAAAGGATTCTCCGCAAATAACTTAATCGCCTGCTTTGTATCAATTTTGACAAACGAGAATAAACAACATTTAAAATATAACACAGGAGTAATTTTTTAATGAAAAAAGAGATAATCTCATTCGCCATCGGAGCAGGAGTTGTCGCTTGCATCTGGGTCGGCACAACTTTCTGTAAATCTTCCCCCACCGTACCCCCGAATGCAGCCGAAATAAATACCACACAGCAGCCGAACTCGCTTAAAAAGATTTTACCTGATGTTTATTCTGCAATAGCCGACAAAAACTTTCCGGGGCTAAAATTGTACAATACTGACTTTTTGATTCCGTGGAATCGCACGGAAATTACCGAATTTGCCGTCTTTGATGACCCGAAAGAATATTACGGCAGCGGCGGTGCTCCGATGTGGGCATTCATCTTCAGAATTTCCGAAAGGGACAAATACCATTATTTCCTGACCGCAGGAAAACAGTGGGATAGCGTTTACGAGCTGGTCTATTTAGGCGAAAATATCGACATTGAAAAGGTAGAACCGGCAGGCAACGGTTATTTGATGGCAAGTTACAAAAATTCCGAGGGAAAAATCGGGAGAGGCTTTGTCGCAGTTTCTTTGATTACGGGTTCTGAACCGACCGAAGATATCGGAGTTGCCCAAAACATTTCACTTGACCCATTAACACGCCATGCAGAAAGTTGTGATCCATTTGTCTGGGAAATGACTGCGGAAGAATTGTGGAAACTCCTGCAAAAATCACTTCGTGAAAACGATAAAATGACAATTGCGAAAATGATTGACTACCCGATGACCTTTGACGGCGAAACAATTTATACTCGAGCGGAATTTGTGGAACGCTTTGACGAAATATTTTATCCTGCCTACAAAGAATTTGTGCTTAAAAGCGATGCTTCAGAAATATGGTACAGCTGGCGCGGTGCAGGATTGCCTGATCGTTGTTCCTGGTGCAGCGATGCTTCCAAAAAGTCAGCCGGACCGCTTTCCCTGAATACCGCGAGCTGGCTATCACTCCAGTAAAGGGAAGGTCTCCCCTGCCCCACAACTTAAACTATTCTGCGGCAATCCATGCCGCAGAATACCATTTTTACTATTATTTTTTACTCTGATATTTTTTTGATTTTTTTTATTTTGCGATTGGAATTCGGTTAAACATGTGATATATTCAAATATTGACAAGTTAGTGTTAAAATTTGACAGGAGGCAAAATGAAAAATTTAATTTTAAGCGGTTGGGGATACCATGATTATGCGGCTGCCGCAGCAGTAGCATTGCGTCATTTTGAGAGTATTAATGAAGAAGCTGATGTTTTCGGTGTAAGTGTTCAAAATTTGCCGGATAAACTCAATTCAATACCGGAAAAAACATACAAACAAATCTTTATTCTGGGAGTCGGTTTAAGCGGAAATACAACCTTATTGGCAGAAGCGTTGACGAAACTTGTTGAAAACAAGGTGAAAGTATTTTGGATAAGTTACCTGGATTGCCCTAACTATTTAGGCAAAGAAATCACAGACAAAATGGAAATTTTTAGCGAGGGTGAAGTAAATTTAACCTATACTGTTTGCAAATATTTTAACTTTAAAATTAAAATGGATAAGTTGCTTTCTCAAGTATGCGACGAAGAAATTGAAGAGTATAGAAACCTTTTCAATGCCGCAATGTATGCCAATCGTATCCACAAAGACGAAAAAATTTATGGCAAAGCAATCGAATATTTGGCAAATGCAACTCCCCCCGGAAAGTGGAATGAACCGATCGTGAAAGAATATTTACGCTTCGGCAGTCGAGAACTCAAAGGCAACAGTGCCATTATCAAAAATCTGCGTGAGAGAATTAAACAAGTTGCAGAACATGACAGAGCCAAAGTTTTAATTACAGGCGAGAGCGGAACCGGCAAGGAGACTATTGCCTGGCATATCCACACCCATTCAGCTCGCAAGTACGGAGAATTTATCGCCTTTAACTGTGCCAGCGTAACCCCGAACTTGCTTGAAAGCCGTCTGCTCGGTTACGAAAAAGGAGCTTTTACAGGAGCGAATAAAATTCATAAAGGAGTTTTTGAACAAGCAAATGGCGGCACGCTTTTTCTGGATGAAATCGGAGAATTACCATTGGAAGCACAGGGAATTTTGCTGCGAGTGCTGGAAGAGGGAAAGTTTTACCGCATCGGCGACAAAGAAGAAGTTGCTGTGGATGTCCGTTTAATCACCGCAACTAACCGTAATTTACCCGAAATGGTCAAATCCGGTAAGTTCAGAGAAGATTTGTTTTTCAGATTATGCGTAATTCAAATCCATTCGCCGGCCTTGAGAGAACATAAAGAAGATATCGGCAAAATTGCTGACAGTATCTTTTTTGAAATGACGCACACCCATCTGAATGCCAAACAAATTGCCGATTTGAGTTCATACGATTACCCCGGCAACGTCCGGGAACTCTATAACCTAATCGAGCGTGCTATCGTCTTCAAAGAAAATGATTTTGCAAAACTGCTTTGCGAACACAAAAAAATGATGAATAACTTTTACACCCCCAAACAAGAAGAACTCCCCGACGAACTGGAAGCCGCAATAAAAATACACGTAAAAAAGGTCTACGAAAAATACAATTACAACCTAACCCACACCGCCGAAGCCCTCAAAGCCGCCCGCAACACCGTCAAAAAATATTTGGAATAGATGGGGTGGATATTGTTATGGGGGGGGAAACTTTTTTCTTGCTTAAGAGAGTGTTCCACCCACTTTTTATATTTTTCCTCC
>JAFTJQ010000049.1 GCA_017456285.1 Lentisphaeria bacterium | reverse complement strand
TCATTCCCATGCTCGGAACTCGATTTGAGCTTAAAGTGCATTGGATCGCCGTTTTTACGCTTATTGCCGGATTAATGTTATATGCCTGGTTATGCTATCGCAAGCGGGCAGAGATATCGGACTTATGCATTGCTTTGTACCTGACAATGCTCTGTTTTGAATATTTTTTGATTGGCAGCTGCAATGATCTGCTTTCCAAAGGAGTATACGCATAATGAAAAAATTGAAACTTATATTTTGGATAAAAGGTGATAAAATGAAAAAACTTATTTTAACTTTTATTGCATTTTACGGTTGTCTGCTGCTGTTTGGCTGTGCTGTTTTCGAGGAAGAAGAGAATATTCCTGCCGCAACGGTGGAACAGACTGCGGCGGTATTCAATGAAGTTATTGCCCGGGATAATTGCGATATTGTTATGTGTCATCTGGTAAAGCAGGAACACGGCACTTGCGGAACTGCAATAAAGAATGTTGTTGTACGTTATGATTGGTATGAGGTTATTTATTCTGTAAAAAACTTCCTGATGACCGGAGATAAATTTGTCATTTGCCAGCACATTGACTCGCCTTTGGAAACATACACTCCGTATTATCGGACATATAATAACTCGGAAGTGGTTTACTTTGAAATAGATAAAGAGTATGCTTATATATTGGGACCTGAAATTGCACTGACAGGTAACCAATATTATATCTGGATGACCGAAGGACCAATTGGAGATTTACTCAATCCCGCCCGGATCGGGCAGGAATATGATTATACACCGAATGCCCGTGAAGCATTTTTCAAGGTAAAAAGAGCCTATTGGCAAAAACGCAATGTCAAAACCCGCTGGCATCAAGGTCCCCGGCAAACGCCCATGCAAAGCGAAAAAAATGCAGAGAACAAATGAAAAACATTTTACTTATTCCGGCAGTTGTGCTGATATTACTCTGCTTGGCACTTGCGGCAAGGTTCGGGTAAGTGGCAAAAAGCAGCAAAAAAGCCCTTGTGAAGCCCTTTTGTGAAAAAAACTTCACAGAATTTTTGGCGAGAGTTGAAAAAATGGTCGGCATTTTTTTTATCTTCCCCCATGCCCGGCAAGATGCAAAATTGATTTTTTGTTAATAATAAAGCACTTACAAAAAAAAAAAGAACCTTGGTTTTTACACTTTTCAGAAAAACTCAGAATCACTCCTTTTTGCCCATGTCCCAATTAATAAACGGCAACCATGGAATGTATGATCTTGGGTTGTAATTGAGTAAACCGATTTGGCACGAAGTTTTTTTATCAACTAAACGGTGAGAACTTGCATTGAATAGTCCAATCTGCATCCCATCGTTCTTATTGACATTTACAAGCCCAAACTGAAATTTTCCACTATCTCCATTGAACGCTCCCAGTTGGATACAGGCATGATCACAATTATTTAACAAACCAAGTTGAAAACCGATCGTGTTTTTCTCCTTTTCTGTTGCTTTTTCCAAACTGTCGTACAAAAAATAATATCCTTCATTGTAGAATCCGATTTGTAACAGTCCATCATAATTTAATATTCCAAGTTGGAATAATCCATTTTCATTGTAAATCCCGGTTTGCATACCCAATTTTTTGTCGCCGGACCAATTTAGCAAACCAGTTTGTAATCCGTAATTTTTATTATGTGCATTAACTGGAGCAAGAGCAATCCCTATTGAATCGCCATCAAGGTTGCACAGCACAGCCACTTGCAAAAAATAGTTATTGACACCACATAATGGTGCAACAGATATAATGCTGAATTGTTGATAAACAGCCAATAAGCCAACGGAAAAAATAGTGTAAGCCGTTTCATCAAACAACTGTGTTTTTTCAGACGGAAAAATACTGATTTGCAATGGTGTAAAATTAACGCCGGAGATAATTCCGGAATGTGTTCCGTGTATCGGAGCAAAGCCGCGGGCAGACAGCTGTACAGCAGATAGCAAAATGACGAGCTGTAAGATTTTTTTCATTTCTCATTACCTTTTGCCGTATTGATGGATTTTACCAGTATGACTCGGATTTGTGAGCAAACATTATCTAATTCCTGATATTTTGCTTCATCAATATAATTTGTTTTTAAGAGAAGTTCCAGCCAGTAACTTGTTTCGTTGGCTTCTTTGAGGGCGATTTGCAGTTTGGCGATGAAATCCGGTTTGCCGTGGACATATTGCGCTTCGTGGATGTTTGCTCCGATACTGGTTCCGGCTCTGCCGATTTGATTGGAAACGATCGTTTCGTGCTG
>JAFTJQ010000048.1 GCA_017456285.1 Lentisphaeria bacterium | reverse complement strand
CAGAAAATCTCTTGCCGAAGAGGTAATAAACAAACCGTCTGACTTTGAGTTTAAAAATCTGAAAAAAGCCGCTGAACTCGGTTTTATCCCCGCCAAACTCAAACTCGCCCGTGTGCTGGTGACGAAAAATTTTGCTCCCGCAGGTTGCGATTTTGTCACAGCGCGCAAACTGCTCAAAGAGTCAATTAAAGAATTGGAGAAATACAGCAAAACTCCCTGTACTCATGCGACGGAAGATTTGCAATACGCCCGCGACTTGCTGGCAATTATCCCCCTGCCCGACACGCCGACGGAGGAACTGGTCAAAAAATACGACGCTTTGCAGGGAGAAACACGCACCAATCTCTATTTTTATGAGTTCAAACTCAATATTCTTACCGAAATGATTTCCGCAAGGAATGACAATCCTGAAGCACTTTTTCAGCAGGCATTGAAACTTCCAAATTCGCAATACAAAAAGAAAAATGAAATGATACGCACCGCCGCCGAAAAAGGCAGTCATAACGCCATAAGATTATGTCTTACAAGTCTTTATACGCAAGGTCACAGAGAACACTGGTATTTTCTTATTCTTGCAGGCAAATACAAAGTCCCGTACAACGGCAGTAAGATGAATTATTTCAATGAAGCATATCAGATTTTACGACAAATGCGCTACATGATGCCAATGCCGGAATACATCAAAGCCGTTTCCGTCCTTGCTCCGTACCATGAAAAAGCCAACGCAGAGTACAAAATTCTGGCAAGAAAAATCGAGTTTGACTTTACAGTAAGCGACAGCGATACAGTCAAAATAAAAAATAACAGCACTGCCGGTATGAACATGCTGCAAATCAGAGCCGAACCGTCTGCTAAAACCCGCTATGTCACAATCAAAAATAAATCATCCGAAAAAATAAGAGGCAGTTTTTTCCTTGAATCACGCTCAACAGAAATAAGCAATCTTGACGTTTTATGTGAGTTTGAAGATGAAAACAAGCGCAAACAAAAAACTTATTGCGGCGATTTTATGAATATGAAATTCATTCCGCAGGAGCTGAAAATAACTGTCGCCCCGCGTCAGCAAGTGCTTGATTTGAATATCAAATTTATGCTGTATTGAGCAATTTTTCATTTGCAAATCACATACAATATGCTATAATATAAAAGTGGAAATATGTGAGGTGTTTATGAAAAAATTATTTGCTTTTTTATTGTTATTTTCTGCTTTTTTTGTGCTGACAGGCAGTGAACCTTTGTGGGAAAATCTGACTGACGGCGGCAAAGGGAAAAAGATTTTTTATCTCAGTCAATTCTCTAATTTCAAAGAGATTTCCGAACAGGACATGCTCTATTTCAAAAAGATACAGAAAAAAGCCGAAAAAGCCGACGCTCTCGGTATGATAATTGAACTCGATACTCCCGGCGGTCAGGTCGATATTGCTCTCAAATATATCTCACTTTTTGCCAAAAGTAAAATTCCGCTGGTCGTCTATCTCAATCCGCAGGGCATTTCCGCAGGTATGATAATCGCTCTCGGTGCGGATAAAATCGCAATCAACCCGCTCGGCGTCATCGGCGACGCCATGCCGATTCAGATGCAGGGCAATAAAATCCGCCCT
>JAFTJQ010000047.1 GCA_017456285.1 Lentisphaeria bacterium | reverse complement strand
TTTTTTAAGAAATAAACAGCCGTTATGTAAGCATGAATGCATGGACGCATGGAGTTTCCGTCGGCAGGTCGCGAGTTCGTTGGTCGCTGCTGTAATTCTGGATTCTTCGCTTCGCTCTGAATGACGAGTTTGGGATGTCTTTATCTCCGTGGCACAATATATAATCGTCATGCAGAGGAGCGAAAGCGACGAAGCATCCAGTCTACGAGCCATTAGGCTCGAATGTAGTCGCTCAAAAAGAGCGACACCTGCCGTAATTCATAATTCTCCTGTCCTCCATAGCCTTTGGCGAAGGAGGATAATTCATAATTTAAAAATTATGAGAAACAATTCCGTCACGGAGTTTCGGCTCAAACCAGGTTGATTTGGGCGGCATAATTTCATTGGCATCAGCAATCGCCATAAGCTGGTCAACCGTAGTTGCGTACATGCTGAATGCAATCTTGTGGCTTCCTTGATTTACCAACTTCTCCAACTCCGCTGTTCCGCGGATTCCGCCGATAAAATCAATATCCTGATTGGTTCTGGGGTCGGCAATTCCCAAAATCGGTGCTAAAATATTATCCTGAAGTACGCTTACATCCAAGCTCTCGATTACACCGAGTTTAGTAATATCAAACTTCGGCTGAACGAGATACCACTTGTTATCAAGGTACATTTTGAACTCACCCTGATTTTCAACTGTGCCATTTGCTGTCGGGGTAACGGTGAATTTTTCTTCAATGAGTTTAATGACCTCTTCTTTGCTGTGCCCATTCAAATTCTTTACCGCACGGTTATAGGGCATAATTGCCAACTGTGAACCGGGGAAAGCAACTGCGAGGAAGAAATTATAATCTTCAGTACCGTTATGATTCGGATTTTTCGGCGCACACTCTGCGGCAGTACGGGCAGCGGCGGCACTTCTGTGATGGCCGTCAGCAATATAAAATACCGGAACTTCATCGAAATAAGCAGAGAGTTTATTACTTGTTTCGACATCCAATCTCCAAAGAGTGTGACGGATACCGTCAACTGCGGTGAAGTTAAAAAGCGGAGCTTTTTTACATTCTTCGGCAACTAAAGCATCAATTTCTGCTTTATCTTTGTAGGTAAAAAATGCGGGCCCTGTATGTGAACGCAACTCCATAACGTGACGGGTACGATCATCCTCTTTGTCCTGACGGGTTTTCTCGTGTTTTTTGATTACGCCGGTTTGGTAATCAACTGCACTTGCGGCACCGATTACACCGGTTTGGACATGATTACCCATCTGCAACTGATAGATATAGAGGTGTTTTTCTGCATCCATGAGCAAAGGTGCTTCGGCACAAAGTTTACGGAAAGCCTTTCCTGCCCGTGCATAAACTTCCTCGCTGTGCAGATCAATGCCTTTCTCCAAATCAATTTCGGGACGGGAAACGTGCAAAAATGAATAGGGATTACCCTCTGCAAGCACTGCCGCTTCTTCGCTGTTAACTACGTCATACGGAACAGCCGCAACTTGAGCGGCTCTTTCTACTGTCGGCAACAAGCCGTTGAATGGTAAAAATTTAGCCATAACTTTTTCCTGTATTTTATCTGTTTTTAGTGTAAAATTTCTATTTCAAAATCGAACTCAACAAAATTTTAAGCCCGATTAAAATAATCGCCGCTCCGCCGATAACGGTCAAAATTCGCTCCGCACGCATCAATTTACCGAGAAATGCACCAAACATCACTCCGCAAAAACTAATCATTCCGGTAATTCCACCCATAAAAATTGCAGGAATTAAAATTCCGTTGCCCGCTAATTTCAATGATAACCCGACTGCTAACGCATCTAAACTTGTCGCAATTGCCAGCACAATAATCGTCGGAAAATCAAAAGGACTTTTTAACTCCTTTTCTTCTTTGTCAAAAATTGCCTCATAAATCATTTTGCCGCCGACAAAAAGCAAAAGCAAAAAAGCAACATAATTATCATATTTTGCAATATAATTAACCGCAACAGAACCGATTATCCCGCCCAATAACGGCATTATAAACTGGAATACCCCGAACATCCCACCTGCAATCACAGCGTGTACATGCGGATGCTCTCTATCCGTCAATGCCCCTGAAACTGATACGGCAAAAGCATCCACCGAGACACTTAAACCTAAAACTATCAGTTCAATCCAAGGCATTTTTACTTAACCAGCAAACTTAAAACTGCTTTCTGTACATGCAAACGATTTTCCGCCTGATCAAAAACAATTGAATACTCTGAATCCATCACATCCGCAGCAATTTCTTCGCCACGGTGAGCAGGCAGGCAATGGAGAACTTTCACATTATCCTTTGCCACACGAATCATATCCATAGTCATTTGATAGGGCATAAGTTTCTCTAAACGGAACTCTCTGCCATCCTCAAAACCCATGCTGACGAAAACATCACTGTACATATAATCAGCACCCTCGGAAGCCTTGACAGGATCGCTCTCCCAAGTAATATTTTTCGCATCTCCGATGAGGTCGGCTCTGGGCTTAAACTCTTCCGGAGCAGCAAAAACCAAATTCAAACCGGTGAGTTTCGCCGCCAAAATCAATGAATTTGCAATATTGCTTTGAGCATCACCGTAGAAAACCAACTTTATTCCCTCAATTTTGCCTGAATACTCCAAAATTGTGTACAAATCCGCCAAAATCTGGCAGGGATGATACTCGTCAGTTAAGGCATTGATTACGGGGATTGTCGCAACCCGTGCAAGTTCCTCAACTCCCTCGTGCGAATAGGTGCGGATCACAATTCCGTGCAGATAACGGCTAAGTACATTTGCAGTATCAGCGACAGTTTCACCGCGACCGATTTGCATTCTGCTCTCATCGAGGTACATCGGATTACCGCCGAGTTCATAAACTCCGACCTCAAAAGATACTCTGGTACGAGTAGATGATTTAGCGAAAATCATACCGATACTTTTTCCTGCTAATGGTTTATAATCTGAATTGCCGCGATTTTCTTTCAACTCCTTGGTACGTCTGAAAATTTCAAGCAAATCATCATAAGTAATATCCTGCAAAGTCAATAAATCTTTTTTCATAATAATCACATTCTCCTGCTGTTAATACTTCTTAAGCCAAACTTTTGCTGTATTGCTCAAGTGATTTCTCAATAATTGCCAAAGCCTCATCGGCAATTTCTTTAGTAATATTCAATGCCGGTAAAAGTCTTACAACTGTTTCGCCCGCGGTTAAAACAATAAGTCCATTCTCCAAAATGGTTTGACGTAAATTATTTCCGTTATGGTCAAGAACAATTCCGATCATCAATCCCAAACCTCTGACGCACTGCACAAAAGGATAAGGTTTAACGATTTCAGCGAGGCGTGTCTGCAAATACTCGCCCATCTCACGGCAATTTGCAAGCAAATTCTCTTCCTCAATCGTCTCCAAAACCGCCAAAGCCGCTCTTGAAACAAGCGGAGTTCCGCCGAAAGTGCTTGCATGTTCACCGACTTTCAAAACATCTGCATATTTTCTTCTAACCAAAAATGCTCCCATCGGCATACCATTGGCAATCGCTTTTGCCATTGAAACTACATCAGGTTCAACCCCGAAAGTTTTGAAGGCAAACAAGTTACCGGTTCTGCCCATTCCGCACTGAACTTCATCGAAAAGCAAAAGTAAGTTTTTCTCGTCGCAAAGCGTACGAACTTGCTGCAAATACTCTTTATCTGCGGGGATAATTCCGCCCTCACCCTGCAACGGCTCAAGCATAATAGCACAAGTTTTGTCACTTACTGCCGCTTTCAGTGCCTCAAAATCATTGAAAGGCACCTGCTTAAATCCCTGCACATCGGGGGCGAATCCCTGACGGTATTTCGCTCTGCCTGTCGCCGCCAAAGTTGCTAAAGTTCTGCCGTGAAATGAATCAACCATGCTGATAATTTCATAACGTCCTGTCGCTGAACCGAATTTACGGGCAAGTTTAATCATACCCTCATTGGCTTCTGCACCGGAGTTTGCAAAAAATACCGCACCGTCAAAGGCGTTTGAAACTAATTTCTCTGCCAAAAGCGGAGTTACTTCGTTGTAATAAAGATTTGATACATGCACCAACTTCGCCGCCTGCTCGCAGATTGCTTTAGTTACCTTTTCGTGGCAATGTCCGAGGTTGCAAACGCTGATACCCGTTGCAAAGTCCAAATAGCGGCGATCCTCATCGTCCCAAACTTCAGATCCTTTGCCTCTGGTAATAAGCATTGCCGGAGCGTAGGTTTGCAAAATATATTTCTTGAATTTATCAACTGTAGTGTCTCTCAAAATTCCCATAATTATCACCTCTATATATTAATAATAAAAAATAGTAAAAGAATAATATAACTCTTTTTTGATTTTTTTCAAACTTTTAATCTCCGAATGAGCGTATTTTTTTGAATTTTAACTCTTTATGACTACAAAAACCGATCCCGATAAGCGATATGATAAATAAAATTCCCAAAAACACATCGCCGAATTTGGTATAAAAAGTCATCTCTGCCGTTTTTTTCGGCACTTCCGCACTGATAACCCCATACGCTTGCCCACGATCAATCGGAGAGGGCAAAAGCGATTTCACAATCTCGCCATTGTAATTGATTAAAACCGTACCGCCGTTATTGCCGATTCGCAACGCCGAAATACCGTTCTCGACCATTCGAAAAACCGCATTCGCAATATGCTGTTCAGGCTCAGAACTTGTCGGGTACCACGCATCATTACTGATTGCTACAAAAATATTCGCTCCGAGCTGCCGCTCCCGACGGCACAAGGAGGCAAAAATACTCTCATAACAAACCGCCATGCCTGCTCGAACATAATCTCTTAATTGCATCGGATCATATACTGTACCTGCTCGCAAATCACGCCCCATATCAATAGTTTTGATCACCCAATCGGGCAGGAACTTGCGAAAAGGAATAAATTCGCCGAATGGTACTCGATGAATTTTCTCATACTTGCTGACATTACGTCCGTAGATGTCAAAAAGTAATGCCGCATTGGTAAGTTCATACTCTTTAGTCGCCCGATTAAAATAAAAGTCCAAACTTCCGATTAAGAACTTTTTGCGATAGCGGGTAATTAATTCACTCAATTGATAACGATATTTTTTACTGATATCATGTGCACCGAAATAGGGATAAGGAACTGCCGTTTCGGGCCAAATTACGATGTCGACTTCGGGGTGTTCATTAAGCAGCTTTTTTGATAACTCCGCATAAGTAACTAAAGCCTCCTCCGCCATTCTCTGATCAGCGTGCCGTCTTTGAGAAATATCCCCCTGCACTACTCCGAAATTCACCGTCTGACAATCAAGTTGATTAACGATGTTTTTCATTCTCATTCTCAATGTCCCAAAAAGGATAACATTTCCCAAAATCACCAATACAATCATCGCCGCATACAAATTGCACCTTTTGCCGTTATTTATACTGCTTCGAACTTGTATGATTGTCGAAGCAAATACCGCATTAACTAACATTATCAAATAAGTTATCCCGTAAATCCCCGTGTATTCAGCAATTTGAATTAACGGCAGTGCCTTGTATTGCGATACCCCAATAAAATTCCACGGAAACATCTGAATTCTAATATACTCCAAACAGGGAAAAAAACTCGCTGTAACTATGGCAAAAAACAGTTCCCGATACCATGACGGAATATATTTTTTCCGCTCCTCATAGGGAGCAAGTTCAGCATCCATTGACAACCAAATACCGCGATGAGCAAGCCTGACAAACAGCATAAAAACTCCGAACCACAAACCCAATATCGCCGATAGCATGAATGGAATTGCATAATTAATTTCCCGCAACCACCAAAAAGAGAATAACCCCCAGAAAACTCCCTGCAAATACCCAAGCAAAAAAAGTTCTCTTTTGCGAATGTAACTCATTGCTAAAATCATATTCGGCACAAATGCCACAAATGCTAAAGCACTTAAATTCAGTGGAGGGAAAGCCATTGCCAAAAGGACTCCCGACCCAATGGCAATCAGTAATCGCAAAAGTTTTATCCGCAATGAAATTTTTCCGCTTTCATTGCCCGGAAGTCGATTTTCTGCCGTTAAATCACTGTTTTTACTAAAAAAACTCATAAAATTCACCTTAAAAAATTTGAAATTATTGCAAAAGCAGTGTAATTTATCACAATTTGAATTAAAAAGCAACAGCAATATAAAAAAAAATGCTGTTTTTTGCAAGTTTTTTGCAAATTGAGAGGATTGTAAAAATGAAAAATGCAGAAATTATTAAGTTTGACCATTTGGTATTAGGAAGCGGACTTGCAGGACTGTCATCCGCATTGCACTTGGCAAAAAGCGGACGCAGTATTGCCGTAATTACCAAACGAAACATTGATGACTGCAACACCAAATGTGCGCAAGGCGGAGTCGCCTGCGTGATTGATAATAACGATACTTTTGCTGAACATGTTCAAGACACCTTGTACGCGGGAGCAGGACTTTGTGATGAAAAAGCGGTACAGAGAATTGTCGAAACCGGCCCGGAGGTAATTCGTGAATTAATCGAGCTCGGCACTAAATTTACCACTCGCGGTGATTTAGGTTTTGAAGATAAGCAATCAGATTATGACTTGGGGCGTGAGGGCGGACACTCAAAACGCCGAATCCTGCATGCTGGAGACATTACCGGTGCAGAAATTGAACGTGCTTTGATCGCTAAATGCCGTGAATTTAAGAATATTGAATTTTTTGAATACCACTTCGCAATTGATTTAATTGTTACCAAACGATTGAATATCCCCGGAGAAAACCGTTGCTTGGGAGCTTATGTACTTGATACTGTTTCCGGCAAAGTAAAAACCATTATCGCCACCACCACTCATGTCGCTTGCGGCGGTGCAGGCAAAGTTTACCTCTATACCAGCAATCCCGATATTGCTTGCGGTGCAGGTATTGCCATGGGATACCGGGCAGGTGCGACAATCGCCAATATGGAATTTATCCAATTCCACCCGACCATTCTTTTCAATGAAAAAGAACGTTCTTTCTTAATCAGCGAAGCCGTCCGCGGCGAGGGTGCAGTTCTTAAGTGCCTCAACGAGAAAAACGAACTTGTCGAATTTATGGATAAATACCACCCGATGAAAAGCCTCGCTCCCCGTGATGTCGTAGCACGAGCCATTGATAATGAAATGAAACGAACCGGACGTGATTGCGTCTATTTGGACATAACTTCCAAAGATGAAGAACACCTGAAACTCCGATTTCCGAAAATTTTTGAGAAATGCTTGGCAATGGGGGTTAATATGGCAAAAGACCCGATTCCGGTCGTGCCTGCCGCCCATTATGTATGCGGAGGGATTAAAACCGATGTGGACGGAACTACCGGAATTATCGGACTCTATGCGGCAGGCGAATGTGCTTGTACGGGCTTGCACGGGGCTAACCGTCTGGCAAGCAACTCACTATTGGAAGCGTTGGTGGTTGCGAAACTCTCAAGCGAGCATATAGCAGAAAATTTTGCCGAACTTGCCGCAACTCAACTCGACTCAAAAGAGATTCCGCCGTGGATTTCAGGGAATGCAACTAATTCAGATGAAATTGTGATTCTCTCTCACAATTGGGATGAAATACGCCGATTCATGTGGGATTACGTCGGAATTTACCGCACTACCAAGCGATTGGAGCGAGCTAAAGCGAGAATTAAACTTATTCGCAAAGAGATTGACAAATACTATTGGGATTTTATCATTACCAGCGACTTGATTGAACTCAGAAATATCGCCACGGTTGCGGAATTGATTATTGATTCAGCACTCATGCGTCACGAGAGCAGAGGACTTCATTACAATGCCGATTACCCATGCTTGGACAGCGATATGGATAATACTGATACATTGATAAAAAGAAAGTTATAAAAAGTGGAACTTTTCAGAGAAATTGACAACCGAATTATCAAATTAATCAAAACCTTGCAGGGCAATGGGTACGAAACTTACATTGTCGGCGGTGCGGTAAGAGATTTGCTGCTCAATGTAACTCCGAAAGATTACGATATTGCCACTTCGGCATCTCCCGAGGAAATATGCAAATGCCTCGGTCGCCGCAATACCATGATTATCGGCAAAAGATTCCGCTTGGTGCATTACCGAATGGGGCAGGAGATTATCGAAATAAGCACTTTTCGGGCAAATCCGATTTCCGCAAAACAGGATAAAGTCAGAAATAAGGTCAAAAATTTAGCAGATAAACCGGAAAAAATGATCTTTGACGACAATAACTTCGGCACCTCAAAGGAAGATGCTTTCCGACGTGATTTTACTGTCAATGCCATTTTCTATGATCCTGTTTCCGATAAAATTATTGACCATACGGGAATGGGACTTAAAGATATTCAAAACAAGGTTGTCCGAGTTATCGGCGACGGTTATCTCCGATTTGAAGAAGACCCGGTGCGTATGCTTCGGGCATTAAAGTTGGTCGGGCAGTTTGATTTTTCAATGGACTCACATACCGAAAATGCACTGTTTGCCTCTTTGGATAAGTTACCGCATGTCTCAACTTCACGCATGACCTTGGAGTTAGAAAAAATTCTGGCATCCTGCTACGGCGATAAAATTTTGGAGGCGTTCCATGATTTTGGGCTGCTTCCCTATTTTCTGCCGTTTTTTGCGGAAAATTGGGATACTCCGGAAATGGAGAGAGCATTGGATTTATTATGCGAGCGAAACATCCGCGTCAGCAATAATATCTATCGCAACAGCATCTCTTTAGCCATGGCGACATTGCTTTTGCCCTTTGCCCAAACTGAATACGAAACGGCACGCAAATGCCATAAAAATGTGAAAATTCACTATATTACTTCGGAACTGACAAATACGGCATTCAAGCCGCAAACAATGGTTAAGCGACTGCTTTTTTCTGCGGAGAAAATTCTTAACAGTCACCTCTCGCAGAAAAATCCGAGTTACCGGGAAAGGGGCAACAAACACGCCAATGAGCTGCTTAATATCATTATTTGCTGTGACCGAAACAACAACGCTCCGCAATAAAAAATAGAGGTTTTTTTATGAAACAACTGGACATCGTTCTGCCATTGTACAAGCCGCACGGCGAATGGGTGGAACACATTCTTGAAGCAATTGAAGATTTGAAAAGTTATTTTGAACCCAAAATGGTCAAACTCAATTTTGTCATCGTTAATGACGGTTCAAGTTTGGACTTTTACCCCGAAGAAGCATTACAGAAAATCAGAAGTGCCGCAGGTAATTTCCAATTCCTGTCCTATGAAAAAAATCAGGGCAAAGGCTACTGCATTCGTTTCGCTATGGCTCAAATGCAGGGAGACTACAGCGTTTACACTGACGGCGACTTCCCTTTCGGCGACCGCGGAATTATTGATGCCTTTGAAGCCCTTGAAAACGGAGCAGACGTAGTTATGGGTGTTCGCGGCAGTGAATACGGCGAAGCATTGCCGTTGATTCGCAAAATGCTTTCTGCAAGTGTTCACTTAATGAATAGAATTTTGCTGGGGCTTCCCGGTAAATTCATTGATACTCAAGCAGGGTTAAAGGGTTTCAATGCCGAAGGCAGAAAAATTTTCCTAAAAACCGAAGTCAACTCTTTTGTTTTCGACACCGAATTTATCCTCCTTGCCTACAAAAATATGATGAATATCGTGCCGATTCCGATCAAACTTCGGGAGGGATTGCACTTCTCAAAAATGAGCACTCAAGTTATGTTGCGTGAACTGAAACAATTTTTAATCGTTCTCGCCAAGTACCGCTTCAAAAAAAGAAAGCCCTATCAAGATGAAAGATAAAAAAATTATTCTGCTCTCCTTTGATATTGAAGAATTTGACCTCCCCGAAGAATTCGGTTGTCAAGTTACTGAAACCTCCAAATTTGAAATTTCCCGAAAAGGTACGGAAAAAATTTTGGAAGTTGTCAATCGCCAAAATATCAAAGCAACCTTTTTCGTAACTTCAAACTTCGCAGAGAAATACCCCGATTTAATCAAAATCATGGTCGAAAATGGTCATGAAGTTGCTTCGCATGGCGTAAGTCACAGCTCTTTTGAAGTCGAAGATTTGAAAAAATCTCGTCGCATTCTTGAGAATTTAAGCGGCAAAAAAATTGTCGGGTTCCGCATGGCAAGGCTTGCTCCCGTGAAAAAATCTGACATCAAAGAGGCTCATTACTGCTATGAATCAAGTTTAAATCCGGTTTTTCTCCCCGGACGCTACAATAACTTCCGCTCTCCGCTGCTTCCTTTTGACGAAGATTGCGGACTTAAACAATACCCGATTTCAGCAGTGCCGGGAATCAGATTTCCGCTTTTCTGGTTATCTTTCAAAAATTTACCGTTTAAATTCTACCTAATGCTTGCCAAATTCACTTTGAAGCAGACAAATTACTTCAATATGTACTCGCACCCGTGGGAATACAATGAGGAATCAAAAAGTCAAAAATACGGCATTCCTGCTTACATCACCCGACACGCAGGTAACGATTTAGCCGACAGACTTGAGAACTTCATAATCGAAATGAAAAAAGTCGGTGAATTTGTTACTTTTTGCGACACTTTGTAAAAACTCTATTCGCACCGCCACGCTATATTGCCTTTTAAGTCCTGCCGATTTACAAGCAAAGTTTGTCGGCAGAAACTTATTGCTTACTGCTCGACAAAATCGACACTCGTTGAACTCAACTTAAATAGTTCCGTTTCCTTGTAATCAATTAAACCTGCGGAATAGAGTTCCTCCAAAGCCTTGTCCAGAGTCTGCATGCCATCTTTGTACCCTGTCTCCATTGCAGACTGCAACTGGTGAGTTTTGCCTTCACGCACCAAAGCTTGTACCGCCGAAGTGCCGACCATAACCTCAAATGCCGCCACACGGCCGCTGCCATCTTTTTTAGGAATAAGCCGTTGAGAGACAACCCCCAAAAGAACTGCCGCAAGCTGTAAACGGATTTGATTTTGCTGATCACTCGGAAAACTATCCACAATTCGGTCAATCGTCTGCGGGGCACTGTTAGTATGAATTGTTGCAAAAACCAAATGCCCCGTCTCCGCCGCCGTCAAAGCAGAAGCAATCGTTTCGGTATCACGCATTTCACCGACCATAATTACATCAGGGTCTTGACGGAGAGCATATTTAAGGGCTTGAACGAAAGTTAAAGTATCGGTATTAAGTTCACGCTGTTCCACAATTGAATTGATATTCTCATGGACGAACTCGATCGGGTCTTCAATAGTAATAATATGAGCTTCACGGCGTTCATTAATCACATTAATCAAACTTGCCAGAGTGGTTGTTTTGCCTGATCCCGTAGGGCCTGTCACCAGTATAAGCCCCTGCTTTTTCTCGATGAGAGAGAGCAGCACATGCGGTAATTTAAGTGTTTCAGGTTCAGGGATATGGCTCTCAATTACACGAGCGACAATTCCGATATGACCACGCTGATAGAATGCATTGATTCTAAAGCGGTAAACTTCCTCTTTATCACTTACTTTCAACTGCACTGCCAAAGCGAAATCAAGTTCTCGTTTCTCCTCCAAAATCACCCTTTGATGCTGATTAATGATGCCGAAAAGCAGTTTTTGCGTGTCTTCACCTGTAAGTATCGGCAACTCCATTGAACGTATTGCTCCATGCAATCGCACACTCGGTCTGGCACCTGCACTCAAAATCAAGTCACTTGACTTATAGCGAATTGCATTACGCAGCAGTCTTGCCATATCAATTGAGTCTGAACCATCTTCCGTATGGGCGGAATAACTGCTCCTAAAGGCATCCACACCTGACTCCATGCCCTTAAGCAAAAGATTCAGTTCCTCTGGATTAGTAGCACTTGCCAAAGCCCGCTCAAGCGAAATTTTATTATCTTTATACAAATTAAAAATGCTTCTACTGAAATTCACCATCCCCAAGTGCCAACCTTCTTTGATTGCAAAGTCCAAATCGGCATATTTCTGATTGGCAATTAATTTTTTCACCAATGGCGTACCGAGCAGAATTTCACAAGCAATCTGCATCCTTTTGGAATTCAATGACGGAATTAATTTCTGGGCGACGATTCCGGAAATTGCCATTCCCAAATCTTGAGCAATCTGATCACGCTTATCGGCAGGAAATAAATTCACAATACGCTCAACTGCTTGAATTGTGTTGGAGGTGTGGACGGTACTAATTACCAAATGCCCCGTCAATGCGGCATTAATTGCGGCCTGCATTGTTTCGGTATCACGCATTTCACCAATGACTATACAATCGGGATTTTCACGCATAGCGGCTCGCATGGCTTCCGAAAAAGTGGTCTGCTCGTCAATAATTTCACGCTGGGAGATGATACTCAAATTATCCTTATAAACAAATTCAATCGGATCTTCCAAAGTCAAAATGTGCCGATTATAGTTTTGATTTATGTAATTAATCATCGCCCCCAAAGTGCTGGATTTACCTGACCCCGTAGTACCGCAAAGGAGAATAATTCCATGCTCCGATTGGGCAAGTTTCTGAATCTGCGGCGGCAGATTCAAGTTTTCAAATGATAGCGAATTGCCGTCCTTAAGCGGTCGGATAACTGCGGCACTGCCTGACAAAGTTTTATAGAAATTTGCACGAAATCTTCGTCCGTCAAACTCAAATCCGACATCGAAGGAGTTTTTTTGCTGATATACTTCCTGCATTTCAGCGGTCAGGTAACTATTCCTAAATTTCTCAAAATCTTCCTGTGAAATAGTTCCGACATTATTGCACTCTGCAATAGCACCGTTAATTCGGGCGTAAGGAATTTTGCCGACGGTGAAAAATATATCAGTAATATCCTGATCATTCAACATTTTTAAGAGATTAAAAAGCATAAAAAAACTCCTCTCTCGATTTTTTACATATTCTCTAATCGTAAACTTATCATCTTTTTTTCATGTTGCGAATAAACTGATTTTTTGTATTCCTGCTGCAAAAAATCATAACACTCATCTGCAAGTTCGCAACTTTGCAGCAAATCCGCATAGCGAAAAACAAACTTTATCAAATTATCTGATACTTCCCGTTTATTAGAACTAAAATACTTTTTGCCGAGCAAATAGGCTTGGTCATAATCCTGATAGTAATCACAATACAGCTCAAAAAGCATAAAATATGCATTCAAAAAATTCGGATAATTCGTACAGATAAACTCCAAATCCTCACGTGCTTGCTCATATTTTTCGGCTTGAATATAACCCATAATCGGTGATAAATTCGGCAAAAGCGATTTATATTTTCTCCGGGGCGAGAAAATTATATCCCAGAATCCCTCAACCCAGTGGCGGATATACAATAAATAAAAAAGAATTCCGCTCAAAACTCCGCAAACTGCTATCGCAGTTCCTGCCACTACTGCATCAGCAAGACTTTTGACAGTTACCATTTTGTAAACGCCGAAAACAAAAATACCTGCCATCAATAAATTGCCTAAAACAAATGCAATTTTATCGAGCAGGTATTTCATTGTGTAACAAATTCAAAAAATCTTATTTGTTGCGTACTACAATAACTGTCTTTCCGGCAGGGATAACTGTATCATCGGTAGCATAAGAATTCATCAATTTGGTCTCTGCCAAATTCAAATTGTGTTTTTTGCATAACTCTGCAACAGTGATATCTTCAGTTGTGGTAATGACAGCAGAAGAATCCTCTGCTTCAGCAGCATCAGTTACGGTTGTTTCAACTTGGGTCGGAACAGTTTCGACCGCATCCTCAGCAGCTTCTTTTGCCTCCTGAACTACTGCTTCACCCTCATTTGCGACAGTGGTTGCAGTTTCGGAATTCTTAACGGTTTCATCATTAAGTTCCTTGATCAACTCCTCAATATCAGCACCGCTTCCGCCTTGCTCAGCCGGAGTTGCCGGAGTAGTTGTATTAGTGTCAACAACATTCACTTCCGCACCTTTAGCATTCGGCACTACCAATTTCTGACCGGGGTGCAAAATACTGTTTTCATTCAAATTATTTGCCTGCATCAAAGAAGCGCGAGTAATTTTCAACTTTTTAGCGATTCTGCTGATTGAGTCATTAGGCTTGACAATGTACAAGCCATTAACTACCAAATCACTTGAAACGACGGTTGCATTTTGGGTATTATTATTGTTGTTGCCGCGAGCAGAAACTTGAGCGCCTTTGGGCAATTTCAACTTCTGACCGGTACGAATCAAATTGGGATTAGTGATGTTATTTACTGCAATCAAAGCAGATTTTTTGACCTTGAATTTTTTAGCAATAGAACCGATCGAATCGCCCTTTGCTACTACATAATACTCGCCTGAAGCAGTAACTTTGGTGGTTTTGCTTTCAACTTTCGGACCGACGGTTTTTTTAGACATATCCTCCATGCGGGGGAATTCAACTTCGGCAGAATCGTTTTTAGCAGCATTATTATTATCCACGCTTGCCGGAGTATTTTCAGCAACGGAATTGTCTGCAAAACTATCGGCACTATTATTTTCAAACGCAGTCGGAGCATATACGCTCTCCTGCATAGTGCCGCCGGGGATTGCAGTATCTTTCTGAAATCCGAGTTCTCTTACCGCGGAAGGAACTCCTTCGCGATTTTCCATAATTGTCGGGCCATTGCAGCCGCTTAAAATTACCGCAGCAGAAACTGCTGCCATTCCCAAAATACCGATTCGTGCTTCAATTTTCATAAGTCATTGCTCCTGAGCGTTTTATATATTAATTAATAGTTTTTTGTTTGCACAATAAAAAATAATTATAATAAATATAAATTTCAAAGTGAAAAAAGCAAATTAAAAATCAATTAATTTTGCATTTTTTTAGACATTTTTGCTTTTTCCCCATGTATAGAGAATTTATCAAAAAAAGTTTTGAAAAAAATATTGATTTTTATTTGCAAAAACAAAAAATTATTATAACTTATACAATGACTGCTTAACAATAAAATCAACAACTAACAAAGGAGCATAAACTATGGCTAATGAACTTGATGAACTTACTGATTACACCAACAGTGCCGGCAGAGACATTAATGTAATTGAGAAACAACTTCCTGCCAAAACCGGGTTCGGTTCAGTTTTGTTTGAAATTTTACTTTGGTGTTGCGGAATTATCCCGGGCGTAATCTTCCTTTTTATGAAAATTAATGCCGCAAATTATTTCCGAAAACTCCAGCAAAAAATTCAAGCCGATGCCTCACAGATTGATAATTTTCTCGAACAGAGAGTCGTTATTTTGCAGAATCTTGCAAAATTGCTTGAAAAAGCTGTCGATATGGACAAGGATGTAATGAAAAGCGTCGCCGCTTTCCGAAGCGGTGTAAATCCCGATGCCGACCGAATTGCCGTCGCTCGTGATTTGGATACTGCATTCGGCAGATTATTTCCGCAAGTTGAGGCTTACCCCGAATTGAAATCTCACGCCGCAATCGCCGATGCGATTCAGCAAAACAGCTATCTCCAGAAAGAAATTACCGCTGCCCGTGCTTTGTACAATGATACCGTCAATCAATGGAATAGCGATATTTTTGATTGGCCGACTAAAATGATTGTTGCATCACGAGCCGGATACACCACCAGAATACCTTTTACCGCATCAGCAGAAATCAAAGCAAAAGCCCGTGAGGTATTCTTTTGATTGAAGACATTTATGAGCCGCTGAGTCGCTATCGGGATGAGTTCAAAGACAAATTTGCCGAGAATACTCGTGCGAAATTTCAAGAACTTCTGACTCAATCCGAAGTCGATTTAGAGGCGAATAGAGCATTAAATGAAAAAATTACCGACAATCGTGCCGAATTAAGTGAGTATCAAAACAAAAATTCCTCGGCATCGTGTTTTTTGACCATACTGATAATAATCACTATTGCTGGCATAATTGCCTTATTGGCAGGAGCTTTCGGTGAACTTGCAGAAGATCTCAAACTCAAGTGCATTCTCGGCGGTTTAATCAGTGTCGCTTCATCCCTGATAATAATTTTTGCCGTTATCGTGCCGAAACAAAATTTTTTGAAACAGAAAATTGCCGAACTGACCGTCATTATCAGTCATCAAGTCGAAGAAGCATGGCGACAAATGGAGCCGTTAAATAAACTTTTTGATTGGCATATTACCGCAAATTTAATCCGTCAAACCGTACCGAGATTGGAGTTTGACCCCTACTTTACAGAATGCAGACTTTTGGACTTGTATCACTCTTTTGACTGGGATGACAGTTTCAATAACGATAAATCAGTCATCGCTTCACACAGCGGAGTTATCAATGATAATCCTTTTGTTTTCGGCAATCTCCGCACAATGGAGTGGGGAACTGAAACTTATAAGGGGACAAAAGTAATTCATTGGACGAGCCGAGTTCGTGGTTCTGACGGCAAAATGCGTACAGTTCACCACACCCAAACTTTGGTAGCCACTTATAACGCACCTAAACCATTTTACCGCGATGTCAAATTGCTGCTCTACGGCAATGATGCCGCACCTAATTTGCGATTTTCCAGAAATCCCTCTGAACTTTCAGGTTTGGAAGATGGCTTTTTCAACTCTCTGAAAAAGAAAAGTGAACTCAAAAAACTAAAAAAATTATCTCGCAATTTGGATGATGATTTACCCTATACCCTCATGAGTAACCATGATTTTGAAATACTTTTCCATGCAACTGATCGCAATGATGCTGTGGCATTCCGATTGCTTTTTACTCCGCTTGCCCAACAGCAGATGGTGCGATTGCTTAATGACAAAGAAATCGGATTCGGGGATGATTTTTCTTTTCACAAACTCGGTAAAATCAATGCGATTTTCTCTGACCATTTGAATAACACCAATTTCAATACCGACCCACAACAGTTCAAATTCTATAATGTTGATGAAGCGAGCGATTTTTTTCAAAGATTTAATGAGGATTTTTTCCGTTCAAGTTATTTCGCTCTCGCACCGCTTTTAAGTATTCCGTTGTATCAGCAAACGAGAACTACCGCCTCAATTTACAATCGCCAAACCCACTTCAAAAGTTGCTTTTGGGAGCATGAAGCAATTGCTAATTTCTACGGCGACAACTATTTCAAACACCCTGACTGCATTACGAAAAATATTTTGAAAACCACCTGTACCCATTTAGACGACGGGTCTTCGGAAATTCAAGTTACTGCTTACGGATACCGCGGCGTAAACCGCATTGCCAATGTCAAAGTATGGGGAAATGACGGGCGTATTCATAATGTTCAAGTGCCGTGGATAGAGTATCTGCCGGTAAGCAAAACATCAAAATTCTATTGTACGGAAAAAACTGCTTCAACTGAAATACCGAATGCTAAAAATCTGATCACCCGCCGTTCAATTCTGGCGTATTTCAAATAAGTTATCTTATTTACTCTGAATTACTTACAAACGACTCGATCTTTGAAGCTCAAATCAAAAACCCGATATTCGACGTTTTTTATTTCCGCTTGACTCATAGCGGTTCGCAAAGCAATGAATTTAATATCGACATCCTGATAATTTACCGGCATTATTACCATTTTTCGCTTGCCGCCGTTGTAACGCAAGTAAAGAGTGTAATAATCAGGATTCTCCACATTGATTGCGATAATTTCAAACTCTGAAAAATCACGAATTGTTTTCATTATCAGGAACATAGCAAATTCCAATTCAGGAATTTTTTGATTTACTTTAATTTCCAACTTGGGATCTAAACCCATGATAAACGGCAATTTCCCATTAGTTTTCATCGCTACGGCAGTCGGGATAGCATAGGTGTCGCTATCAACCATAACGGCACGAAATTCAGCTAATTGCGCTCTCGGAATCCGTTCAGTAATAATGAATTGGATCGTATCAGGGATAACTCTGATAACATCACAATTTTCGACTCCGGGGAGGAGTAAAACTTTCTTCCGCAACGAACTCAGCGACAACTTCCAGATATTGTCTTTATGCAATTTCAAATCAGTTAAACGCAGTAATTCATTATTTTTATTATTCCAGTAACCATTGCTCTCAACGATGAGTTTTGACAAATTAAATCTGGGATTTTCGGTGAAAATTTGGTGATAAAGGAAAACTGAGCCGAAAACAATCCCACCTATTACAATAATTGCAAGGGTCAGGAATACTGCCAATTTTGTTTTGAAATCGACAGCAGTTTTAGATTTATTTTCGCTTTTTTTCTCTTTTTTGCTTTTCATTTCAATTTTTCAATAAGTTTAGGGATAGGATATAAAAAAACTTAATTATGACAATATAACACAAAAATGATGATTTCGCAATTATTTTTTGATTTTTTTTTGAAAAATTTAAAAAATGTGGTAAATTAATAGGGTAATTTTTTAAAAATCAATCAACGAGGTTTTTTACTATGAATTTAGAAATACTATTAATTTTATTCATCGTCGCAATTTTTCTGCCCGTCACAGCAGGCACAATTTCAGCCGCTCTTCCTCAAAAAATGCGGGCAAAAGTTTTCGGCACTCTCACCATTATCAGCGGCTTTGCAGGACTTTATTTAAGCATCAATTCAACTTCTTTAAATCCATTGACTGTACAGAACTTATCATTTGAATTTAATATCGATAATCGCTTCTTTTTGGGGCTCAACAGTTTAGGAATTATATTTTTTGCCATTTACAACATGGGATTGGCAAAAGTAAAAAGGGCATTGGAGCAACAATATCGGGCATATTATGCAATTTTGGGATTATTTGTCTCCACACTGCTTTTAATTCCGACCCTGCCGATTGTGAAAAGTTTAAGTTGCGGATTATTTTTCATGCTGATCTGGGAAATCATGTCGCTTGCCTCATTTTTGCTAATGATTTTTAACGGCAATGAAGTAAGATTGCGTGAAAAATCCTTAATTTATTTCATTGCAATGCATATTTCAGCAATTTTTTTGATGCTGGGAATTTTCGCCGCTCCCTATAATAGTTTATTCGCCCTCGTTGCTCTCATTGCAGGATTCGGCATTAAACTCGGATTTTTCCCGGGGCACTTCTATATGGCTGACGGATACGATGCACTCCCCGGTGCAAGTGCCGCTTTGACCGCAGGAGTAATGATCAATATGGGAGTTTACGGACTCTGGAAAAGCTGCCTGACATTTCCTAATCACAGTGTAATTGCCGGCTATATCCTGATCATTGTCGGCTTGATAAGTGCAGTTTACGGAGTTATCTGGGCTTTGAGCCAGAGAAAAATGAAAAAAGTTCTTGCCTCAAGCAGTATGGAAAATATGGGAATTATCGCAACGGCAATCGGAATTTACCTATTAAGCTCCAACGAAACAATCAGGATTTGTGCGGTATGCGGCTGCTTCATCCACCTTGCCAATCACTCACTTCTCAAAGCATTGCTTTTCTATACCACCGATACGGTCAAAAACGCCGTCGGCGAAACTAATTTGAATAAACTCGGCGGAATTGCCCACTTGCTTAAATCAACCATGCGTAATATGCTGATTGGTTCTTTAGGACTTTCCGCAGTGCCGACAATTAATGGATTTGTCGGGAAATTTTTTATCTATTATGCTGCATTGCAACTATTTATCAACAAAGAAAGTACACTTTCACAGCAAATTATCGGCATGATTATTTTTGTTCTGCTCGGCATGGTCGGGGCATTAAGTCTGTTTGTATTTGTCAAATTCTATGCAATGACCTTTCTCGGTGCGAGCAGGAGCGAATTTACTGAAATTGACGAAAACGCCGAGAATTTCCACACCGTTTTTGCGTGTAATTTAATCTCATTTTTATGTGTAATTTTCGGTATTTTCCCGATACTTTATTGCCTGATTTTCGATACAATTCCAATCAAAAAAGGAGCTGAAATACTTAAAACTGCCACCGACTTATCAATTTTAAGTATCAGCACAATGGGAGTAATTTTGATTGTTCTTTGCTTGCGGAAAATGCTTTTAAGAAAACGCAGTGTAGTCAATACCGAAAGCACTTGGGGTTGCGGTTACGAGAAATTCAATCCGAAACTCGAATACAACGGCGACTCATTGAGTTTATCACTGCTCTGGCTTTTGGATAAAATTTTTATCCGCAAGGAAAAAGGTATCGATATAAAAGAACTTTATCCGCAGTCATTTGACCATGATTATGCAACCAAAGAGGTTATCCGTGACGGAATTTTAGCGAAAGTTTGCGGCTATTTGCTCCATAAACTTGAGTTGCTTCAAGTGCTTCAATCCGGAGTTATGCAGCGGTATTTGTGGATAAGTGTTTTATTTTTCGTAATCGTGCTTATTTATGCAATTTTGAGTTAATTAGAGAGGAAGGAACTTGTAGAAATGATTAATACACTTTGCAATATCTTTTTCAATATTCTGCTGATGATTTTTGCTCCGCTGCTGATGGTCGGAGTAATTAAAAAGGTAAAAGCTTTTTTTGCTCGACGCAAGGGGCCGTCAGTGCTTCAGGTAATCTATGATATTCGCCGACTTTTCTTAAAGGGCGAAATTATAAGTTCTTTTGTCAGAATGAATTACACAAGTGCTTTCGCATTAGGCTCACTGATTGCGGCAGGACTTTTTGTCCCGCAAATTACCGGTGAAGCGGTGCTTAATAACTTCAGCATGGATTTTTTGATTTTCGTCTATTTATTCGGGCTATCAAGATTTTTCAGTGCGGTAAATGCTTTGCAAATGGCAAGCAGTTTTGAGGGAATGGGCAGCAGTCGCGAACTGGTATTCTCAATTACCGGAGAATTGACTCTGATGATGTGTCTGGTTTCACTGGCATTTTTCGGGAGCAGTTGTGATTTTGCCGGAATTTTCGGGGCATTCAGAGTGCCGAGTATTGACAATTTATCAGTCGGGGTTTTAGCATGCGTCATACTCTTCGTCATCATGCTGCTTGAGGGCTGTCGAGTACCGATTGATGACCCGACCACCCACTTGGAATTAACGATGATTCACGAAGTAATGATTCTCGATAATTCGGGGGTATCGCTTGCTTACTTCATCTATTCAGGGATGTTAAAAATTTATCTATTCAGTTCAATTATCGGCTCAATTATCCTCTCTGAATTTGCCCATTTATCCTGCTTCATATACGGCGGACTTTTTCTGCTGTTACTTTTTTTAATCAGCGTGATCATCGGAATTATCGAATCCGTACAAGCCAGATTGCGTATGGTGCATGTCCAGCAGTACATTCTTTTTGCAGCAGGCTTGGCGGTGATACTGCTTATCAGTGTGATTTTTGTAAGAATTTAATATAAGATGAAAAAAATAAGGTGATAAAATGAAAATAGAAATTTTGCTCTCTCTGCTTCTATTGCTTACGCTGCTTCGCATAGCGATAAGTTCTCGACTTGAGGTCTATCTCAAAATGTTATCATTTCAGGGGTTATTGCTCTGCTGTTTGAGTTTAATGATTGTTGAACACGGTTCAACTTTTACCATGATTGTAGCGATTATCGAAACATTGCTGCTCAAAGCGATTTTCGTTCCGTATTACCTGAAAAAGGTCATCATCCAGCACCATGTGAAACGTGAAGCAGAACCGTATCTGCCGAATTTATTCTCACTTTTAATCGTAATTGGGTGTATCATCATCGGCATGATCGGTGCTTATCATCTGCAAATAGCAATTAAAGAGATTAAAATGCTGATTTTCGGGGTGGGCATAACTCTGATTCTCTGCGGTATGTTCATCATTCTCAGCCGCAAAAAGTTGATCACTCACGTTATGGGCTTCTGTATTATGGAGAATGGAATTTTCCTCCTGACTTTGGGAATTGCCCACGAATTACCTTTAATGGTAAGTTTGGGGGTCGCACTTGACGCCTTTATCTGGGTACTTTTGTCAGGGATTCTGGTAAAACTTATCCGAATTGAGTTTAAGGATAACAGCATTGAACAATTGAAAGATTTGAGGTATTAATATGGATTGCTACTTATTCGGTGTGATATTTTTCGCTCTGCTGGCATTTGTAACTCGCAGAAGTTTCTACGGTGCGGCGGTTTTTCTGATATTTTCAGTATTGCATTTTTTCCTGGTGCTTGACCTTTTTCTGATTTTGAGCAAGTCTCCGATCTTCCTGAATGGCTGGATAATCCCGATAAATTCAGCAGTAAATTACGACAAAATGGTTATTTTAATGGTCGAAGCCGTCGTTGTATTGATGGTGGCAATCTACAATTTGAACTTCATGCAAAGAGTTGAAGAACGCCATTACGAGGCAAAACAAAATTTCTATCACGCCTCAATAATCGGCTTTGTCGGAGCGATGGACATGGCGATTTGTTCTGATAATATCGGTATGATGTGGGTATTTATTGAACTCTCGACCCTTTTGAGTGCGTTATTGATTTCTCACCACAATTCCAAACACGCACTTGAGGCAAGTTGGAAGTATGTTTTCATCTGTTCAATCGGTATCTCTCTCGCCTTTGCAGGAATCGTTTTTCTCTCAATTGCGACTAACGGCGTGCTTGATTTCAGCAAAATGCAAATTGACGAAAGCAAACTTCTGGCGGCAAAAATCGCCATTCCGTTTTTGATTATCGGCTTCGGCACCAAAGTAGGACTTGCCCCTGTACATAACTGGCTACCCGATGCCCACAGCGAAGCCCCTGCCCCCGTTTCTGCGTTGCTGTCGGCAACTTTGCTTAACAGTGCATTAGCGGCAATCATCTCTTTCTATGGGGTTCTGCAAAATTCAGGTATCGAAAAACTGTGCAATTTCTCCTCAAATTTATTGCAAATTATGGGATTTTTATCACTTTTAATTGCAGCGGTATTCATCCTCAAAGCGGATAACTTCAAACGCATGCTTGCCTACTCCTCAATTGAAAACATGGGAATTATCGCAATTGCGTTGACATTAGATAAATTCATTATGAATACTCACTTAGTCGGACACTCGCTTATCAAGTGTGCCTTGTTCCTCAATGCAGGTAATATTTTGAGTTTATACGGCACCAAAGAATTGGCAAAAGTTCGAGGGTTGATGAAGTCCCACCCCGTAAGCGGATATATTTGGCTTTTCGGTCTGCTGGCAATCATGGGCGGAGTCCCGTTTGTACTGTTTGTCAGTGAATTTTTTATGCTGCTTGAGCTCTTTAGTTACAGTTTGGGTTTAACCTTGCTTTTTGCCGCATTGCTGACTATCATCATGTTCGGCATGACGAGCAAGATGCTCTATATGCTTCGTGGAGAAGCTGAAATACCGGAGGACTACAAGGAGCGGAAACTTGGTTTCTTCGCCTATTTCCCAAGTATTTTCCTTTTGATTCTCGCCTTTGTATTAACAATTATAGCTGTAGTAATTCTGATTGGAGATTGATAAAATGATAGAACTTGTAAATAATCAGAAAGTTGACATCAAAAAACTGGAAATTCTGGAATACGATGAACTTGCTGAAATCTGTGCAAAAAATAAGTTTCGTTGCGTCAATTGTGCCGCAATCCCATACGAAACAGACGAAGACAACAAGGTAAAAAAAATCAGAGTTTTTTACGTTGTAAGCAACAACCTTTTTTACTTTTTAAGTTCAAGCGTACTTGATTTGAGTTTGAAGTACAATGCAATCAGCAGTAAACTTGCAAGTTGGGTCAATTTTGAGCGTGAACTCTATGAAAACTACAATGTTAAATTTGTCAATCACCCATTTTTGAAGCCGATTCGCTTCGCCCATAATCGGGCAATCGATATAGAGTTACAGGATTATCCATTTTTCAAAATCAATGGTGAGGGTATCCATGAAGTCGGCGTCGGTCCGGTGCATGCTGGTGTAATTGAGCCGGGACACTTCCGCTTTATGTGCCGCGGCGAAAAAATCGACCATCTGGAAATACAACTGGGCTATCAGCACCGCGGAATTACTGAATTGCTGAAAAATAAATCCATTTGGCAGCTCAAAACTTTAATTGAGAGCATCGCAGGTGATTCAACTGTCATTAATAGTACCCTCTATGCTTCAAGTGTCGAATCTCTCGCACAAATCCGAATCCCCGAAAGAGCGGCGGCAATCCGAGTAATCGGTATCGAATTGGAGCGTGCGGCATTGCATTTCTCAACTTTAAGCGGTATTGCCAATGACGTTGCCTATCTGACCGGTGCGGCATTTGCGGGAGCGACCAGAACTTATGTGATTAATAGTTTGCAGAGTATCTGCGGAAATCGTTTCGGTCACGCTTTAATCGGAATCGGCGGAGTAAATTTCGATATTGACGAGAAGTTGCGTGATGAATTAATTGCAACTTTGACCATGGTAAAAAATCGTGCCATTACCCTCGAAGAAAATATGCTCAATTCGCCGAGTGTCCTCACCCGTTTGGAAAATACCGGCGTAATTACCAATGAAACTGCCAGAAAAACCGGATTTACCGGAGTAACTGCAAAAGCGGCAGGATTAAATATTGATTGCCGCAGATTGGCAAATAATGTTTTTTACAACAAATATTGCGATGAACTTTTTGAGCATTACCCCAAAAACGGCGATGTGCTTTCCCGAGCCCGTCAACGTTTCGTAGAGATCAAGTATTCGCTTGACATGGTATTGGATATTTTGAAAAATCTGCCGTCAGGAGCAATCAAAGCCGAATTTGATTTATCACAAATTCAAATTCCTGCCGACACCCTCATTTTCAGTTTCGGCGAAGGGCCGAGGGGCGAAAACAGCCACCTATTAATCACCGACAATCAGGGAGAGAAAGCCGCAAGCTACATCCCCAGAGATCCGTCATTTGTAAATTGGCTGGCATTGGCTTTGTCCGTACGGGGAAATCAGATAAGCGATTTCCCGATTTGCAACAAGAGTTTTGACTTATCATATTGCGGGAGTGACCTATGAAGTATTCATTAAAACTATTTTGGAAACAAAAAAAACAGTATATCGACGATATTTTTACCGCTAAAGTGCATGAGAAATTCCGTGGCTTCGTCCACCATGACAATCAAGCATGCAGCAAGTGCAATAACTGCATTAAATTATGCCCGACAGGAGCAATCAATAGCGATTACTCTATTGACTTGGGTAAATGCCAATTCTGCAATGAGTGCGTCCTTAATTGTCCGCAAAAAGCCTTAAGTTTCAGTAACTTCCACCACACGGCGGCTACTTCTCGTGAAGCATTGGTAATTCCAAGCGGTATGACCGAGGAGGAATTCAAAGCCAAAGCAATCGAGGTAAAAAATGACATTGTCCGCATCTTCGGGCGTTCATTAAAACTTCGCAATGTCTCCGCAGGCGGATGCAATGGTTGCGAACTCGAACTCAATGCCACCGGCAATGTGAATTTCGATATCGGGCGTTACGGTATTGATATTGTCGCATCTCCGCGACATGCTGACGGAGTAATTGTTACCGGACCGATGAGCGAAAACATGGCTTTTGCTCTGGAAAATACCCTAAAAGCAATTCCTGATCCGAAAATTATTATTTTAATGGGCAGTTGTGCAATTTCAGGTGGAATTTTTGCCGAAAGTTCGGCAATTAACCGTGATTTTTTGCGTGATAAAGATATTGCACTCTATATTCCCGGTTGTCCTGCCCACCCATTGACCGTGGCAGTCGGAATTTTGAATATGCTCGGAAAAAAATCAAAATAATTAAATCTATGAAAATTTGCTACATTTTAACTGAAATTGCTAATGGCGGTGCTGAAAGAGTCGTACTGAATTTGTGCCAATACTTTTCGGCACATGGTGATGATGTTTCTTTGGTGTCGCTTAAAGCAATTAATGAACAAAATCCGATTTATCGGGAGTTTGCGGCTTTGAATATTCCGATATATTCGGCAAATATCAGCAAATGGAATATTTTTAATTACTTTCAGCTGGGCAAAATTATTCGCAAAATTAATCCTGAAATAATACACAGCCACCTTTTTCACGGCAATATCCTCTCGCGATTGCTTAAACGAGATAAAAAAACTTGCCGTTTGGTAAATACCATTCATATCATGGAGTACCGCAAAAGTGCATTTTGGCGATTCAAACTTGACGCAATTACCTTCAAACTCTGCGATGTCCACACCTCGGTTGCACTCTCTACTGCGGAATTTCAATCCAAAAAACTTAATGTGCCGATAGATTCTTTCAAAATTATCAAAAACGGCATTAACTTACCCTCGAAATTAACTGCGGAGAAAATTGATTTTTTCCGCCGAAAATTTAATTTAGATAATTACCATAAAGTTATCGGCAGTGTCGGCAGACTTGATTATCAAAAGGGATTTGACCGCTTTTTGGAACTTCTGCCGCAATTTGAATCAATCGTCCCCGATGGCGAAAAATGGGCGTATCTCCTTATCGGCGACGGGGTTGAAACGGATAAATTAAAATCAATTCACAAGAAATGCCATACCGATAAAATCGAGGTAATATTTGCAGGATTCTATCCCGAAGCTAATTCAATGATTGGACTTTTTGACTGCTTTGTTATGCCCAGCCGCTCCGAGGGATACCCATTGGTACTGCTTGAGGCAATGAGTCACGGTGTGCCGATTCTGGTTAATAATATTAGCTGTATCATTGAAGCATTAACCGATTATCCTAATTACGCAGTTACGGACTTTTTCAATAACAGTTCCGAAACTATTGCCGAATCACTTGCAGAAATGCTCAAAAAAAACAAAATTGAATACTCTTCTGTTGCCACAGTTGCAGAAATGGCAGAGAACTATAAAAAAACTGCTTATCTGTAAAAAAACTCACAAATCAATGATTTTTTGAAAAAAATTGAAAAAAAACAGTAAAAAAAACCATTTTTTTTATTTTTGCTATTGACATTTCCATTTTTGAGTATATACTATAAACAGGAACTTAAATAGTGGCAAGAAAAGTGGTTCCCAAAACCACACACCTCCCCCTCCCTTTCTTGTCACTATTTTTTTGTATTTAAATAGATTACAAAAAAGGACTTGCGAATTTATCGCAAGTCCTTGACAGTTTTCAAATAAACTATTAATTATTTGTCAGCCAAAGCAACAACGCCCGGAAGTGCTTTTCCTTCGAGGAATTCGAGAGAAGCACCGCCACCGGTTGAAATGTGGCTCATTTTATCAGCCAAACCTGATTTTTTAACCGCAGAAACTGAGTCACCGCCGCCGATGATACTTACTGAATCGCTGTCAGCAACAGCCTGACAGATTTTCATTGTACCTTCAGCAAAGTTCGGCATTTCGAAGCAGCCCATAGGTCCGTTCCAAACGATAGTTTTTGCCTTTGCAATTTCAGCACTGTAGAGAGCGATTGTTTCCGGACCGATATCCAAGCCCATGTAACCATCCTCGATATCGCCTTTAGCGATTTTGGTATTTGCATCGTTATCGAAAGCATCAGCAATTTTGTTATCAACGGGGAGCAAGAATTTAACACCCTTGGCTTCAGCCTTTGCCAAAATTTCTTTAGCAGTTTCGAGAAGTTCATCTTCGCAAAGAGAGTTACCGATTTTGTAACCCTGTGCCTTGCGGAAAGTATAAGCCATACCACCACCGATGAGGATGGTATCAACTTTTTCCATCAATGATGAAAGAACTTCAAGTTTACCTGAAACTTTAGCACCGCCGATGATAGCGACGAAAGGATGCTGCGGATTTTCAACCGCTTTGCCGAGGTACTGGAGTTCTTTGTCCATAAGGAAACCTGCGACGCTGTTTTCTTTGCCGATGTAGTCAACGATAACTGCGGTTGAAGCGTGAGCTCTGTGAGCAGTACCGAAAGCATCATTTACATAGACATTGCCGAGTTTAGCAAGTTCTTTTGCCATAGAGTGGAGAAGTTCTTTGTCTTCCGGAGTTTTAGCTTTGATGTCTTCGCCTTTGTGGAAGCGGGTGTTTTCGCAAACCATGACATCGCCGGCATTGAGGCTCTGTGCCATAGCGACAACATCATCACCGATGCAGTCATTAGCAAATTTAACATCTTTGCCGAGCAATTTTGCCAAGTATTCAGCAACAACTTTCAAGCTGAATTCAGCTTTTACTTCGCCTTTGGGGCGACCGAGGTGAGAGAGAAGAACCAAAGAAGCACCCTGCTCGAGGATATATTTGATACTCGGCAAAGCAGCGGTAATTCTGGTATCGTCAGTAATCACACCATCTTTCAACGGAACGTTGAAGTCAACACGCATAACGACTTTTTTACCTTTCAAGTCGATATCTTTGATAGTTTTTTTATCGATATTCATTTTTTTCTCCGATATTTTTTTTAGGTTTTCTGAAAAATAAAAAAATCCCGCATCATCTTGCAATGACTCGGGATTTGGAATTTAATTTCGTAAATCATACGATGCGGAAACTATTTTCCGCACCGTAAAAACTTAAGCTGAAATTACTTAGCGATAACGCGAGCCATTTCCAAAACTTTGTTTGAGTAGCCCCATTCATTATCATACCAGCTGCAAACTTTTACGAAAGTTTTGTCCAACTGGATACCAGCTTTTACGTCGAAAATAGAAGTACGAGCATCGCCGCGGAAATCAGTTGAAACAACTGCTTCGTCGGTGTAACCCAAGATACCTTTGAGTTCGCCTTCGCTTGCTTCTTTCATAGCAGCGCAGATTTCTTCGTAAGTAGCTTCGGTGTTGAGTTCGCAGGTCAAGTCAACGAAAGAAACGTCACTGGTGGGAACGCGAACTGACATACCGGTAAGTTTACCATTGAGTTCAGGAAGAACTTTACCTACAGCTTTAGCAGCACCGGTTGAAGACGGGATCATGTTCTCGAGGATACCACGACCGCCGCGCCAATCTTTCTTAGAAGGACCGTCAACAGTTTTCTGAGTAGCAGTAGCAGCGTGGATGGTAGTCATCAAACCACGTTTGATACCGAATTTGTCGTTAAGAACTTTGCTGATCGGAGCCAAGCAGTTAGTGGTACAAGATGCGTTAGAGATGATGTCCTGACCTGCATAAGTTTTGTCATTAACACCATAGACGAACATCGGAGTAGCGTCTTTTGAAGGAGCAGACATGATAACTTTTTTAGCACCGGCTTCGATGTGTTTACGAGCTTTAGCATCTTCGAGGAAAAGACCGGTAGATTCAACAACGATGTCAGCAGCTACTTCGTTCCATTTCAAGTTTGCGGGATCCATTTCAGCGGTCAAGCGAATTTTTTTGCCATCGACAACGAGGTTGTTGCCATCGACTTTGATGTCGTGGTTGAAAATGCCGTGAACTGAGTCATATTTGAGCATGTAAGCCAAATACTCAGGTTCCAACAAGTCATTGATTCCGACAATTTCGATGTCATTGCTGAAGTTCTCGACAGCAGCACGGAAAACCATGCGGCCGATACGACCGAATCCGTTAATACCAACTTTAATCATTTTTTTATTCCTTTTTTGTTTCGGTGCCACCATGGCACACTTTGTTCAAATTAACGTACTATATAATATATCACCATTTTTGAAAAAGTCAAAAGCGAAAAATCAAATTTCGATAAAAAAATATCTAATTTTTATTTTACGGTCGTTAAATCGTTCAAAAATTGATAATTTTTAGCGGCATCAAACTCGTTTTCACTTTCAAATTCAAGTCTCTCCATACCTGCATTATTCAAAGTGCAGGATTTAATAGCGAATAGAGTTTTTGCTTAAAATTAAATTTTTCCTGCAATTTTGCAACTTCAGTCAAAATTTCCTGCCGTTTTTTATCGTCAAGTGCATTGCTCTTAATCGCACGAATCAAGATATTTTTTGGCGTATGCGACAAATCGACAAACTCAAGCAAATCTGTTTTATAACCTTCACTACGAAGAAGTTCCGCACGGATATTATCGGTTAAAATTGCCGACAAACGCTCCTTGATAATTCCGTATCGCTGCAGCATCGGAAATTCCGTGCAATCAAATTGACTGTTTAACTCGTGCTGACAGCATGGCACAGATAAAATTATTCGACTCTGCCATTTGACGGCATTAAAGAGTGCATAATCAGTAGCCACATCGCACGCATGCAGAGTAATGACCATATCGACGCCATCGCCATCGGTAAATTTACCGATGTCACCAAGCTGAAATTTTAACTTTTTATAGTTGAATTTTTGAGCGAGCAAGTTGCACTTATTGATAACATCAGCCTTGAGGTCAAGTCCGAGAATTTCCGCATCAAGTTTCTTGATAAAAGTCAAATAATAATAGACAATAAAGGTCAAATAAGACTTGCCGCATCCAAAATCAATCACCCTTATTCGGTCGCCGACTTGATAACTTGCTGTCGCATCGGCAATAAATTCAATAAAGCGGTTAATCTGTCGGTATTTATCGCTTTTAGCTTTAATAATTTTCAAATCCCTGCTGAAAATTCCAAGTTCGATCAGAGGTTCTATCGCCATTCCCTCTTTGAGAATGTAGTTTTTCTCCCGATTTTGAGCGGATTTGACGGCAAAATTTTCATTATGGCGGTGCTTATTGTACAAAGTCCTTTTCTTTGCCGCCCTGAAACTATGCTGAAACTCGGCATCATAAAGTTCTAATTGCCGAAAATTGCCGCCGAAATTATCAGTGATAAACTTCTCAAGTTCTTCAACTTTCAAATGACGGTGAAATGCTTGATTTTTGGGAGAAAACTGTTCCAGAAAAAAGACCTCTTCGCCGTTTTTCAGCAATAATTTGCCGTCAATTTTGCGAAATTCTCCCTGCTTCGAGGCAGGGGAACTTAAAATAAATCTGAAAATTTTATTCCTGAAAATCTCTTTCATAACTAATTCAACTCATAATATTATTTCAAAAGTTTATAGACTCTGGCAAATTCCGTGATACTCCACGCTTGAGCCAAACAACCGCCGTTTTTATGGGGATAATTCCCCTCCAAAACCTCCGGCAACTGCCCCGGCACACCGGTATTCAGGCGTTTTTTGCCGGACAGCAGCCAAAGCAAAGCACGTTTTTTGCAATCTTCACCGCCGATTAGGTACATTGCCTCCATGTAGGACGGGAACATCCAGCCCCAAGCAGTACCATTGTGGTAAGCGACTTTTCTATCGGTATCTTCGGGGCCATTGTAGCGTCCGTAATAGGGATTATCGGGGTTATTCAGCAATCTGCCGTGCCAATGGACGGGGAGTTTGTATTCAACTGCTTTATCTGCCAGACTTCGAATACCGCCGCTTACGAGTAATTGTTCAGTATTTCTTAAAATATTCAGTGCCATTTTACGATCAGTTACCAACCCCAAAGTTACTGCAAGCAGTTGATTCGGGCGGATGTGGTCATCGGCAACAGCTTCGCTTACGGGTGTACCGATTTGATCAATATGCAGGCAATCAGAGAAGCAATCAGCTTTGCGATTGAAAAAATATTTCTCAAATGAAGTTTTGACAACTTCGGCGATTTTATTATATTTCTCATCATATTGCCCCAAAAATTTCAAGGCTTTGTACCACAATGCTTGAATCTCCACCGCATACCCCTGTCTGGGGGTTGCCGCAGGGTGAGCAGTATCCATCCAAGTAAAATGGGCAGGACTTGCTACCAAAAAAGTTTCAATGTCGCACTTGATTTTATTCGGAGTACCCTTTATGTAATTATCTGCGATTGAAAAAAGAATCTCCTTCAAACTGCGTTTTCCGTCAGGCAATTCATTGATTATCGCATCACTTCCTACCGCTCGGATATAATCATCCAAAGCAGTAAAAAGCCACAACGGTGCATCGCAGGTATCACGATTTGAATCATCATTACCTCGAATCATATTCGGAATTGTACCCTCTTTCTCAAACTTGGCAAACTGAAGCAAAATGTTTTTCGCTTCATCTAAAAATCCATAATCAATGACTCCTCTCAAGGCAATCAAACTATCTCTCCCCCAATCCAAAAACCACGGATAACCAGCAATAATTGTGTGGTAATTATCTCTTTTTACAATAAATTGACGAATTGCTTTGCGTAAGTTTCCGTCAAAGTCATTGCTTCTGTCCATAGTAATTTTCGGGAAAGCAAGTTCCTTTATTTCTTTCGGAAAATCAGCGGATTTCACAATTGCATAAAGGGTCGAATTTTCATTACCCTTAAGCTTAAATTCAAAGTATCCCGGACTGAAAATATCAGTTTTAGACTCCAATCCATAATACTCCTCAAACGGCAGATTTACCATATATTTCCACTCCGGCTGATGGACGAAAAAGCCCTTGCTGACCGTCATTTCCAATCGGTGATCCGCCGCCGCCCCGAAAAGAAATCCCTCATTTTTTAATAACTTGACGGAAGCAGGGAAAATAGTTTCTGCTCCGTTATAGGCTTTAGTTACGGTATGGCCTACACGGTCATCGACATCGGGACGGACAATAATTTTGACCGGGATTTCGGGCGGCAGGTGCGATGTGTCGTTGTCGAAGTGGCGGAAAAATTCAATTTTCACCGCATTACCGTTGCTTGCAAGCGAAACTCTGATAATAATTCTCACCATTGCTCCCTGCCCGACGGGAACATCAAAGAACCATTCGCTGACATTGTCAAGAGAAGATCTGAATGACTTTTGAACATGCAAATTCAATTCCTGCGAGAAATCATTTACCACCACCCATGCCCGACAGCGAAGCAGCATATTTATTTTATCCACGGGGACTTGATTACTCAAATTCGCACCGAGAATTGCGTCATATTTACTGATTAATTCGCCCCAGCGTCCACGCATTTGGCTCAAGGTGCTGTAATCATTATTGAGCAACGAAATAATTGAAGTAGTAAGTTCTTCACGCTCAAAATTAAATTTATTTGCCAACTTTGCCGATTTTTCCGACATTTGCAAAATTTTACCCTGTAATTTTTTGACGGAATTTACACCTCGCTTGAATATTGAAATTTTTATATCCAGCAATCTCGATTCCGTACCTTGATACTTATCAAGTTTCAAAACGGCAAAAAATTGACCGTTATCAAGTTGTATTGCCTCACAGCGGTCAAGTAATTTTTTATTGTCCAGCAACTCAACGAAAAAACTGTTTTCAGACTTGAGAAAAATCACTTTTTCCAAACCGCAAATAACCTCACGGAAGCAATCAGTGTCAGCAGAATAGTGAATTACACCCAGCATGTCATTATTAAGCACTTCGGCGAAAAAGTTTTCAGGGTCATGCAAAAACCTTTTTTCGGCTTCAGCGATGTTAAAATCTTTCGGCAAAACTGCACTTTCAGTAAAGCATGAGTAAGTTTTCAGCAACATCTCTCTCGCCTGTTGACTTTTTACCGCCGGCACTGCAAAGTATCGACTATTTTGATAGAGTTCAATCTCGTTCAGATACTCTTTTCTATCCGACAACACTGCAAACTCCCCTGCATGCAATTCGATTTTCAAGCAGTCACCTGCCTCGACAAAATGCAATGGACGATTTTTGAAAAGGTCAATAACTCGCTTAAAATCTCCAAAAATCGCTCTATGGCAAGTGAAATTTGATGAGTATTCACAGTTTAAGTTAATAAGCACCAACAGTTTTTCACTTCCGTCGGGGCTGATTCGCTCAAACATCAACGCCGAAGAGTTCTCCTGATGAATAAAATTGATTGCCGAATTCGGGAGGAAGCACTTGTGAATGTGCAGAATTGAATTTAAGCGACCGAGTTCCTTGACAATATTTTGCGGATTGCCCCAATTCAAATCAGAATTGCCGTGAACGTCAATTTTTTCCTGTGCCAGAAATTCCACCCCGTTGGCAAAACCGAATGCCCCCGCATGAGAGAGCAATGAATTTACCGCACATCTCATCAGAGAATAAATTTTGCCCTTTTTAGCCAAGCGATCGTTGTCATGTGTTTCAGCAAAGTTTATCAAAGTTCCGTCATTCCATGCCGTTTGATTCATAATTCTGCCGTAATTTTCAATATCATACTTCTCGTAGTTTTGAAAAAGTTCAGAATATGCCCAGTCCAAATCCGCCCGACGCAGCAAATCCCTCTGCACCGCAACCGGGCCGCCTAAGCCCTCAAGCATAAATACGGTATCAGGATACTCCTCTCGCACTTTGGCAACAATGTATTCCCATGCTTCCGCAGGTACCATATAACCCGCATCACATCGGAAACCGTCAACTCCGTGGCGACACCAGAAAAGAAAAACCTTTGCCATAAAAAAATACATCTCTTTTTTGCTGTAATCAAGTTTGCACAAGTCCTCCCAAACAATTCCCCACGCTCCCGGAGATACATAAGTACCGTCACTTGACCGAACAAAACAATCCGCATGTTCCGCCTGCAATTTAGATGCCCACCCGGTATGATTTACCGGTAAATCAAGGAAAATTCGACAGCCTCGGCTGTGAATGTGATCCAGCAGTTCAGAAAATTGCTCCATCGGCGATGCTTTGGTATCAAAATCCGCTAAAGCAGGGTCAACTGCAAAGTAATCCGTCGAAGCAAAAGGACTTCCGAAACGTCCCATTCTGCCATAGACCGTCGGAGTCGGATGAATCGGCAGCAGCTGAATGATATTGCACTTCATTTCATCAATGATATAATCAACTTGTTTTTTTAATTGACGGAAAGTTCCTGACTTCGGGATAACGGTGTACCCTGCATCATCGAGGTCAGAAATCAAATTTGACGGAAAATTTGACGGAGATTTGACGGGAACAAATTGACGCACAAAAGCGGTGTACATGGAATTACCTGCCTTATTGTACGCACTCTCAACTTTCAAAAAAAAGTTCTCTCCCTCCGCCCAGTAAATCGGGAGTTTATCATCTTCAGGAATAAAGAAACATTTTGATTCAAAACAACCGCATTCAAGCAATGAAAAGGTAATTTGATAACTTTTCGGAGCGACTTTTTCCATTGCGTAATCATGCCATGCCATACCTGAAATGGGTGAATTATTTTCGATTTTATCAATTTGCTCACGACGGCGAATTTTTCCATTTCCGAGGGTAGTTCTGATAAATGCTTTGCCCGAAAGTTCTCGATTAAGTTCCAAAGAATAAGTTACTGTGTCGCCACGGTGAAAAATTCTTATATCAGGATTTTGAAATTGCTTGAGTTTCATCGTCGCCCGTCCTTAAATAATGGTGAAATCAAAATCTTCGGGGTCTTTGCTGCGAGCGTATTCGACATCGGGAATACCAAAAAGCATGGTGTGTACCACAGTGTGATTTTCGTCAAGCTCCAATACTTCAGCAAGTTCGGGAGCAATAAATTTGAATATCCAATAACCGACACCGCACCAGCAAGTACCGAGACCTTTGGCATTAGCAAGGAGTTCAAAGTTGGTCAAAGCAATTATGCCGTCTTCGGGACAAGGTGCTTTTTTATTCACTGCCACCACAATCAAATGCGGAGCATTACGAAAAAGCATATCCTCTCCTGCTTCCAAACCTGCTTTCATCGAGCCTAAAATTCCACTGAATGGCTTGCTGATTTCGCCCTTATTGAGCATATCAATAATCTTCTTTGCCGCAGCGGCACGGAGTTCATCTAATTTCTCGCCGCCGATAACTCTGATTTGCAAATCATGGAAGTTGCACCCCGTCGGGATAAAACGTAATTGATGGAGAATTTCAGTAATCGTCTGCCAATTAACGGATTCTTTTTTGTATTTACGAATTGAATAACGTTTCCGCATTACATCGCAAAGCGACTGATAATTTGCTTCCGATAGTTGCGGTACTTCCCGACAATTTTCGGAAGATAGTTTATCAAGCGAAATTGCTCCGGCAGGACATATTGACAAGCAGTGTTGACAATTAATGCAGTATTTACCTGCTTCAACTCCGTTACTTCCCATTGACAAAGCCCCTGCTACGCAATCGGCGACACATTTTCCGCACTTAATACATTTTGATTGATCGATAATTATACTCATTTTTCCTAACTCCGTATTTATTAATTTCATTCACTATAAAAATACCACGAATACGGCATTTTACAATTTTTTTATTGAAAAATATTAATTTTTTTTCAATCTTTGATTGCTTTTTTCAATAATCAGTATATCTTTTGATATAATAAACTGTTATTTTTGAAATTTTTAAAAAAATAGAAGGACGATGTAAAAATGAAATTTTTGAGTAAATTTGCTTTAACAACACTACTAATATTCTCCGCAATAATGATTTTTGCGAAAGATACCGTCTATTGGATACCGCAGTTCTCGGAGTTTAAAGAAATAAGCGAAAATGATCTGCTTTTTCTCAAAAAAACTCTGAAAAAAGCCGAGCAGAATCAGGTCAAAGCCGTCATTTGCGAACTTGATACCCCCGGCGGCAGAATCGATGTCGCACTTCGTTATATTTCAATTTTCGCCAAAAGCGAAATCCCGACAGTAGTCTATCTGAATCCTCAAGGAATTTCAGCAGGGATGATTATTGCACTCGGAGCGGATAAAATCGCTATTAATCCCATGGGAGTTATCGGAGATGCCATGCCATTAAGTATCGGCTTCGACGGAGCTACTCCGATTGTTGAGGAACAAACCGATAAAACCGATAAAACCGATAAAACTCAACCCCAAAAAGTTGAAAAAAATACCGCTGAAAATAAAAATATTGATAATTTAGAAAAATTAATTGAGGATGCAATCAGTGAAAAACTCAATAACAATAAAGGCGATAAAAAAGAACTTAAACGCTTGGCTGACCAGAAATTTTTAACCGTTTATTACAAAATTTTGCAGGTGCTTGCCGAGAAAAATAATCGCCCGGTCGAAGTGATTAGAGCAACAAGCGACCCGTATGTCAAGTTAAGTAAAGAAGTTCACGGAATCGATCATGCAGGGAAATCTCCTTTAACATTGAGTGCCGCCGAAGCAAAAAAATTGAATGTGGTTGATTATATCGCCAAAGACCGGGAGGATCTGCTGACACAACTCAATTTAGCAAATGCCGAAGTCGAAGTAATTGAACCTACTCCGTTTGAACAAATTATCGGGTTTCTGACCCACGGAGCAATTTCGGGAATTTTGATTGCGTTGGGGGTAATCGGAATTTTTATTGAAATAAAAACGCCGGGATTCGGGATTGCAGGGACTTTGGGGTTGCTCTGTTTAGTGCTTTTCTTTGTGGGGCACATCTATTCCGGGGCGTCGGAATGGGGACCATTGGTGATATTTTTTGTCGGATTAATTCTGTTGCTGTTGGAAATTTTTGTTATTCCGGGGTTCGGATTAGTCGGAATTTTAGGGATCGGGTGTATTGTTGCCTCATTTATCACGGCATTCGGATTTGAGCGGATAAATACAGCAATCCAGACAGTAGCATTAGCATTATTGGGCAGTATTACAGCAATGATTCTGCTGGCAATCTATGTGCTGCCAAAAACTTCACTTTTCCGCCATTTAAGTTTGAGTGCAGTTTCAGGGGATACCGCGCAAGAAGATGCGAGTAAAAAAGAGAATGCGTCTGAACTGATTGGGGCAGTCGGCATCACCGTTACGCCGTTGCGGCCGAATGGCAAAATAAAAATCGCGAATGAACTTTATGAAGCAATCAGTGTCATGGGCTTTATCAGTGCCGATACGACAGTAAAGGTCGTAGATAAAACCTCTTTTGAACTCAAGGTCGCTCCTCTCTCTGAAACCGACCACTGCTGAATTTACAAGTAAGCAATTGTGAGTTGCAAATTAGCAGAAAAACTACAAAAAAATAGCTGCCGCAAAATTTCTTTCGCAGCAGCCACTCGGTAAATCGAAATAAGATTCTGAATTAACCTGCGTAGTACTCAACAACGCTCATCAATTTGACATCCAACGGAAGTTCTGTAACTTCAGGCTGGCGAATCAAAGTGACTTTCAAGTTATCCATATCAACTTCCAAATAAGCAGGTGCAACAGCATTATTTGCTTTTGCAACTTCTGCCAATGCCGGAGATTTCTCAGCATTCATTGATACAACCTGACTCGGTTTTACAACGTATGAAGCACGGTCAACTTTCTTGCCGTCAACCATGATGTGTCCGTGGTTAATAATCTGTTTAGCTGCAAAAATAGTTTTTGCCAAACCTGAACGATATACCACTGCATCCAAACGCTGTTCGAGGTTGCGGAAAAGTTTTTCGTGAGTCTGACCTGCACCCATTTTAGCTTTTTTGTAAGCAATCTGGAGCTGTTTCTCGCTGATAGCGTAGTGCAGACGAAGTTTTTGTTTTTCGATCAAGTGTTCGCCGTAGTTAGAGAGTTTTACACGACGACCTTTACCATGCGGACCTGCCGCATACGGACGTTTGACGCTCGGGCACTTCGGATCGTTCCAAAGACACATGCCGATGCGACGACAGAATTTGTGTTTTGCTTGACTTGCAGTTGCCATAACTATCCCTTTCATTAATTATTAGTTATTGTTGCGCATAATCGGTGTCAAGCCTCAACAAGCGAGGATGCTTCGGGCGGTGATTTTTTTACCCCCCACCCATTTTCAACTTTTTTCCGCACCCCCTCATGGGGCCGATTATGCAGTTAACGTTTCATTAATATACACCATAATAAAAAAAAATCAAGAATAAATTAAAAAAATCTTGAAAAAAGTAATATTTCATGGTATCTTATGTCTATAATTAATCGTACAATAAAGAAAGAAGCGTAAGTTTTTATGGATAAAGATTTTAAGAAAATGCGTATAGCAATAAGTTGCGGCGGAACCGGCGGACACTTCTATCCCGGCTTGAGTGTAGCAAGAAAATTGAATCAACTCGGAGGTGAAGCAATTTTACTGCTTTCCGGATTAAATGCAATCCAACAACAGAAAATTGCTGAAAGTGTTAATGTTAAGGCAATTGCTCTCCCGGAGATGAAACGCCCGAATCCGAAAGATATTTTCAAATTCGGCAAAGGTCTTTACGGCGGATTCAACTCCGCAAGGAAAATTTTGCGTGAAAATCAAATCAATGCGGTTCTGGGCATGGGTTCATTTGCCTCACTTCCCCCGATTTTTGCGGCTAAATTGCTTAAGTTGCCGATTTTTCTGCATGACGGCAATGCCAGAGTCGGCAAAGCGAATAGATTTTTAAGCTTCTTCGCAAAAAAACTCTGGAGTGCATTTGACATGGTAAATAAAAATCAAATTCACTGCCCGAATGAGTGTATCGGCATGCCATTGCGACCAGAAATTACCGATATTGAAAAAATGAGCAAAGCAGAAGCGATTGAAAAACTCAATCAGAATTTCAATTGCAATTTACAAACTGATTTGCCGACATTGTTGATTTTCGGCGGCAGTCAGGGGGCACAAGTATTTAATATAAATTTACCGCAGGCGTTGAAGGAGTTAGACAAGGTTTATAAATTTCAGGTTATCCACTTGAGCGGGAAAGACAAATTTGACTATACCAGCAATCTATATCAAAATACCGATTTTCCGCTTTTATTGCTTGAAAGCAGTGAAAAAATGGAACTTTTTTATCAATCATGCGACTTAATTTTCAGCCGTTCAGGCGGCAGTACCGTGGCAGAAATTGCCTTTTTCGGCAAGCCATCAATTTTGGTACCATACCCCTATGCGGCGGAGAATCACCAATTCGACAATGCTCAATATTTAGCATCAAACAACTCGGCAATTATCATGGATAACCAAAATTGCGAAATCGAAAAAATCATTCCGATAATCGATAGATTACTCGCAAATCCGAAAGAATTGCAAAAAATGGCGGATAATACTGCTAAAAAAGCTAAACTAAATGTGGCAGAAAAAATCCTTGATGAAATAATTTCAATGATTTAAGATTCTAAATTTATACCCGGGGCAGGAGAATATAAAATGAAGTCCCCTGCTCAAGTTGACTCTCGACATGGATATATCCATGGTGGTTGGAAATTGTACCGTATGCCATGGATAATCCCATTCCTGTCCCCTCGCCGATCGGTTTAGTGGTAAAAAACGGCTCAAAAATTTTCTGTTTATTCTCTTCAGAAATTCCGCTTCCGGTATCGCTGATTTTAACGCAATAAAAATTATTGAGGTCAATTTGTTTCCCATGCAGAAATTGGTCAAGTTCAGTTTCAAAGCAGATTGCCTCTTTTGCCATAACCATGATATTTTTCACCGCAGAATTTTTGACGGCATCACCGGCATTAATCACCAAATTGATAATCACTTGACTTAATTGCACCCAGTCACCGCTGACTATGAACTTCTGCGAGCCGATCTCCTTCGCAAGTTTAATATCTTGAGTAGCAGGGAAATTCACCATAGACAAGGTCGCATTAAGCAATTCATTTAAGTCCAACTCCTCTTCAACGAATTTACCTTTTCTGGCAAATCCAAGCAATTGTGAGGTCAATTTACCTGACTGCTCTGCGATAGTGCCGATTTTCTCCAAATGCTTGCGAGCCTTTTCATTCTCCTGAATATCCTTGCGAAACAATAGTAAATCAACATGCCCAAGCAACGCATGAATGTGATTATTAAAGTCGTGAGCAATTCCGCCGGCAAGTTTTCCGAGTGCTTCAAGCCGTTGGGAGTGAGCAAGTTCCGCAGACAACTTCTCTTTTTCCTGCTGGAGCTGCAATTCTTTGGTAATATCACGGGCGATCAAGAGCAGCACCTGCTCATTCTGCAAAACAACATGGGACATGGTGCAGGATAAATCAATATATTCCACCTGATCACTGCTTATAATTTTTGCTTTGAAACTACTTATAAACTCATTATTCTCGCCGTCATCATCCAAAAAACTGTCATCTCCGTCCGCAATCGGCTGCAAACGGTAAAATAGATTGTCATCACGCTTGTAATCAGGCAAAATTCTTTCCAACATCTTCATTGCCGCCGCATTGCAGTCAATCAAGTTGCCTTTAGCACTCAAAAGAAACATCAACTCCCTGGCATTGTCCCAAATTGTTCGGTATCTATCCTCGGACTGTGCCAGATAGGTTTGCAATTCTTTTGACTTGCCGTACCCGCCCAAGAAAGCGAAAAGAATATCAAAAGTTCCCTTGCTGTCACTTGCTTTATTCCCCAAATAAGCACTGATAATTATTCCCAGCCAAATCGAAAAACAACTGCGGATAAAAAATGCCCCTGCCAGAAAATTCCAAATTTGCTGATTTTTGAAGTAATAGACTATGGCAAAAATACTGACATCTATTACCTGCGTAATTATCAATGAACCGCAAATTGCAATAAATCGTCGGCATTTCAGATTTTTCAGGCAATTATACGAAATGGGAATAATGAATAAATCCGCAAAGTGTGCTATACTCATCCCCCCCATGGAATAGATGCTTTGCTGCAGCAAAAAATCAAGTTCGCCAGCCAGTTGCCCTGCTCCGATTGAGTAGCCCTGCCAATTGCATTGCAGTCGGGTAATCTCCGCAATGTAGAAAAACACACCGAAAACCACAAACGACCCGATAATCAACCTTTGAGTCGCAAGCGTACCGTCACTTAAATAGATAAGAAGTATCATTGCCAAATAAGGCAAAAAAATCACCGTCGGGCCCAATTGAAATTCAATATTTCCGATAATCGAAACCCGCAAGTCCGCCGCCAAAAGCAGTTGAGCAAATAAAAAAACCACCCCCATTGAAATGTACAAAGGAGTAGTTCCGATATTTTTTCTCTGATTATGAAGCAAGGACAATACCGCAAAAATAAAAGTTATCTCCAGCCAAGCCAAAAGAGTTGCCGACATCATCTCCATCATTCGAGTTGTCCTTTCCGTATTTTATCTCTGACCAAAGCGGCACGATAGGAATTTTTTTCTTCGATATTTTTGAATGGTGCCCCGTGATATTTCTGCAAATGGGCATCTCCCATGGAGATAAAAATTTCATGGACACGCTTGATATTCAAATTTGAGAATACCCCCATATCCACACCCAGTTTGACTCCTGAAATCGCATTGTACAATTCCTTATTCTCCAACAAGTAAGCATGCTTCAACATCCCGTATGATCTGCCGATATAATCAAGTATCTCATACTGTTTAGTTCTGAAAAGCTGTTCTCTCGCATTGAGTTCATAACTGATAATTTGCTCGATAGTATTTTGAATTTTTTCCAGAATTTCCTCCTCGGCACAACCGAGGGTGAACTGATTTGAAATCTGGAAAAGCGATCCAACATTACTTGACCCCTCTCCGAAAACGCCGCGGACTGCGAAATTAAGTTTATTCAAAGCCCGAACCGCAGAATCAAGTTCGCCGCTTATCTGCAATCCGACTAAATGCAGCATCACCGAAGCCCGCACCGCGGTACCGACATTTGACGGACAACTGCTTAAATATCCCAATCTCGGGTCAAAGGCGTACTGCAAATGCTCACTGATTTTATTATCTAAATTCTCTGCTGCCTTGTATGCTTTTTTGAGGTTAAAGCCATTGCAGAATGATTGAATCCTCAAGTGATCTTCCTCATTAACCATCAAAGAAATTTTTTCATTTGCCGAGATATAAACCGCTCTATTTGCGACATTCTCCAACAGGTCATTACTGATTAACCGCCGCTCAAAAAGGATTTTTCTATCGAGTTCCGGCAACTCATCCATAAAAAATCGATAAAAACCGCTCTTACTGATTTTGCCACCGGCAAAAAGGTCATCGACTTGATTGCGAACTTCCTGTAACTCTTCAAGTTTCGCCGCTACGGGGAAGGCAAATTCCTGCAAATTTCTTGCCAAACGGATTCTACTGCTTATTGCCACAATGTCATTGCTATTATCTGCCGCATTAAGGAAACTCAATGGATTTTTCAATAATTTTTCAATAGAATTATTCATTTTCGATCCGACTTTTTTTCAATAAATTAAGTTCATCACGCAAAATTGCGGCTTGTTCATACTTCTCACTTCGGACGGCTTGCTGCAAATCCTGCTCCAGTTTTGCGATTTTCTCCTTAAGCAAAGCAGGCGAATCCACACGAAGTGCTATCGGATGTTTACCGACATGAATTTTGCAGCGATGAATATTCTCGATAGCCTCCATGACCTCTTTTTCAAAAACCTTGTAACACTCACTGCAACCGAGTTTGCCCGAATTTTTATCAACATCAACCAAAGTGAAACCGCATTTAGGGCATTTAACCAATTTTTTGCCGTCATCGGGAAATTTTGAAATTTCCTCCACCTCCTCGGCAGTGACAAAGACATTCTGCAAATTCAAATTTTTAGTAATTTTTTTAATATTATCCAAAATATCGCCAATCTCAATATCACCGAATTCAAAATGTTCATGAGCCTTGTGTTTTTCGGCACAATCGGCACACAAATTAACAACCACATTTTTGCCATTATTAATTTTCTGAATTCTTATTACTGCATTATTTTTTTTGCAAATATCACAAAGCATAAGTTCACTCCTTTGTTCTCTATTATATTTTAACCATTTTTGCGGAAAATGCAAACGCAAAAATGAAAAATACTGAAAATTATCATTCTAAAATGAACTTATGCTGCTATTTTTGGCTTTTAACGGATAATTTTAATCATTTTTCTGACATCGGGCATTGCCAATAAACTGACAGTTCGATTAGAGACACGTTCCTTTAGGTAATACTCTTTTTTGCTGTCATTAATTGCATAACTCTCGCTGCCAACTCCGTCAATATCACAGCGGGTTAATTCCTTCTCCTGCTCAAGCAAAATCCGTTGAATCACCAAATGAATTGCCTGTTCAAAAACGGCAGCTCTCACCAGTTTATCCTCCAAGTCACATTCCCGATTGCAAATATTCAAAATGCTTTTTACGTCCAGCAAAGCAATTTTGATTGCACCATTTTTCTCATTGTCGGTTAAGTTTTTCCAATAAGACTCTCGCAAATCATTTGCGAAATACCCCTCGGCTTCCTCTAATAAATTCATAATAGTTTCTTCCATAATGCACTCCTTTTTTGGTAAAATTTCAGATAGAAAATCAGCCATGAACACATTTTTTTATGCCATGGCTGATTTGAAATAGTTTAATTAGTTTTTCATAGCGGCAATTGCAGCGGTACTCGGCATCAAGTTTTTGATACGGCACAAACGCTGTTTAGCATTTTTGAATTCAAAGGTCAATTCGCCCAATGCCATACGCTTAATACCGTCAAATCCGTTCGGAGTTGCATCGCGATCATTAATCGCACGTCCGCTCAAGGCACTCAAGCCGAAACCGGCAGTATCAATAACCCAAACATCGGTATCAACCATATCGGGATCTGCCATAATGGTCATCGCTCTGCCGTTAATTTCATTAACAATCTGGGCGACGTAAGCACCACGGCACTCATCTGCACGCAAAATCTGCAAATTGTTGCGATATTCATTAGAAAGCACACGGGCCTGACCGACACTGCAAAGAATCTGCATCGGTTCACCGCCTTCGCTCAAAATTGCCTGTGCTGCATCATTAAGAGAGAAACTGTCTACAGTAGTTCCATTGGCATCAATCTCCATTGCACCCTCGCCGCAGCCGAAGTAATAGAGTCCGCCTGCTTCACCCTTATTAACAGCACTTGCTTCCACACGACGGCCGAAAAGTGCTACTCTATTCAAATCACGAGCCAATTCCTCAAGAGCGAACCCGGTTTGACGGTTAAGCAAATTATCGACGTTACCGAAGACATTTACCGCGAGAGCAGAACCGCTTAAAATAATATCTTTGCGGAAAATCTGGGTGCAGTTGTAATTTGTTTTACCACTTAAGCCGGTCTCGTCCCCGATAATTGACCCCTCTGCGACCGGAGTTGAAACAATGTTAAAAACTGCCGGAACATTATCTCCGAGAGTGCTTAAAGTCGTTGCAGAACCATTTGCGGAAACAATTGAAATATTCAAAACTCCGTTATTTACTGCATCAACTCGCAAAAGTGCAGAATCTCCGACACGAGTTAAAAGAGAACCGACTTTAATTTTTTCAATATCTCCTGCACTGACGGTCATAACGCCTGCTTCGGTAATGCTTGAAGCAGTAACAGAGCGTCCGGTAATTTGATCTTCGAGCCACTCATGTTTCTGCTGAGTAGCATTTTCGACCATTTTGAAGTTAGAAATAAATCTCGGTTCATTCTTAATTACAGTTGAAAGAACTTCAGCGAGATCACGTTTTTTGTTTTGAAAACTGTAAGAAAACAACATAATTTTTTTATCCTTTCACTATTTTTATTTTAATTCTGGTGCCATTTTGAGCATAGCAGCAATATCCCGTTCATTTCCGATGGAGTTAATATTTTTGCTGCTTTCAAGCGGATTGCAGCCTGCTTTGAGATTCACACTGAAAAGTTTCGGAGAATTTTTCTTTAATTCCTCCATAAACGGGGTGAAACTTCCTGCATCGGTACAATCAATATTATTTTGCCGACATAAATACTCCAGATATTTTTTATCGGAGAATTTATAATCTGCGGCGATTTTGCTGACATTATCAGTATAGATATGGTCAGCAAGTTGTTTCAAGGCAGACTCTTTTTCGCCATTGGCAATCTCCAAAGACTCTCTCAATGACTTTACGTCGTCATTAAGTTTATCCAAATCGAGTTCCAAAAGAATTTTTTTCTCATCGGCGGAGAGTTTTTCATTCTCATCGACTGCCTTTTGAATCAAATCAGACAATTTCATTTTACCTCCTTTCTGCTAATTGTGATTTAATTTTGGCAAAAATGTCAACTTTTGAGGGGAATTTTTCAAAAAATGTGTTATATTATTAGAGAGGAAGCTATTTTAATGAAAAAGACATTGATAAAAAATGTAAAATTACTGGACGGCATAAATTATTTCGGCACACCGGGTGCGGTGATTGTCGCAGAGAGACGGATTGAGGATATAGTCAAAGATACTGAAAGTATATCCTATGATAATTTTTATCAAATAATTGACGGGCAAAATCAATTTCTTACTCCGGCATTTATCGATTCGCACAGCCACTCCGACCTGTCAATTTTATCTCCGTTTGAACTTGCAAGCAAAAAATCAAGCGGTTTCGGAATTGAAATTGTCGGAAATTGCGGGCTATCTGCCTTCCCAATTTCGGAGCGAAATTTTGCCAATCTGCAAAAAATTTATCAAAAATACCCGACCAAACTCAACTGGACAAGTTACGCTGAATATTACCGCCAAACTTTAACCAATCCCACCGGCACTCAAATTTATTCATTAACGGGTCATAATACACTTCATAGTTGCGTTGCCTCTTACGAGCAGCGGCAAATTACCGTGCAGGAGTTAAAACTTATGCAGAAACTTTTGGCACAATCACTTGAAGAGGGATCGCTCGGACTATCTTTGGGGTTACTTTACACTCCGGGACGATTTGCAGAGGATTCAGAAATTATCGCCTTGCTCCGAACCGTCGCAACATACGACAAAATTGTTGCCGTCCACCTAAAAAGCGAGGGCGATTACCTGCTTGAAAGTTTGACTCAAATGCTGGAATTTGCTCGAAAAGCCAAACTCTCCAAACTCCATATAAGCCACTTAAAAACGAGCGGAGTTGCGAACTATCACAAAATTGACCGCCTGCTTGAAATAATTGAAAATGCACCACGAACTCACGGAGTTTCCGTGACATTTGACCGCTACCCATTCTGCCAATCTCTGACCCAATTAAGCGTAGCAGGTCCAGATAAATTCCTGAATACTCCCGACTCAAAAATCATGGAAATTCTGCAAAATTCAGTAAGCGAATGTGCCGAATTTCGTTATTGTTTGCAGCAGAAATCAGCGGATTATTTTGAAAAAATAATTTTAGTAGCAACCGCACTTGAACGTTATCAAAAATTTATCGGCATGAAAATAACACAAATTGCCCAATTAAGCAATCAAAGTGTTGCGGATTTGATTTTAGATTTAATCAAAAATGATTCCGTTAATTGCCTTGCGGCTTTTGAAACTATGAGCGAAAAAAATATGCGTACAATCATCTCTCACCCCCTCTGCATGATCGGAAGCGACGAGACAGCCAGACCGTATGATTACAGTTTGGGGTCAAGCCACATCAGGAACTTCGGCACCACCTCGGAAGCAATTAAAATTCTCCGTCAACTCGGCATCGACAACTCTTTGATTATCAAAAAGTTAAGTTACTTTGCACACAAAAGATTTTCTCTGCCGCTTTCAGGAAAAATTCGAAAAGGCTATTATGGAAAATTCAATTTGATCGATTTTGAGCGAATTGCCACTCATGCAACTTTTGCCAATCCGCATACTCCGAGCAGCGGCATAACCCCGTTGCATGACTTATAGAACTCTCACACCGTCATCAGTAATTTCCACCTGACGTTCTTTGTAAAGCATTCCGATCATCTGCTTGTAAGTACGTTTGCTCATGCCGAAAATATCGGCAATTTCAGCGGGAGTGGTTTTGGCCGTAATCGGCATGAAACCGCCTGCACTCTTCAAAATTTCCAATACTTTATCTTTTTCGGAGAGTTTATTTTTGAAACCGCTTTTCTGCAAAACAAGATCAATTTTGCCATCGGGTCTGATTTTGCTGACAAATCCCGAAAGTTCATCGCCCAATTTAACTTTTTGAAAAATCTGATTTTTGAAAATCATTCCCAAATTTTTTCGGTCAATTATCACCTTGTAACCGATGTCGGTTTCACCGTATACAATCATTTTTACTTCTTGATTTTCGGTTAAATCTTCAACACGGCACGGCAGAATTTTGTGAAAGCAGTTGCTTCCGATAATTCGATTGCTCCGCTCATCGTGCAGAACTTTCAGAACGTACGATTCGCCCTTGAACATGCGAAAATTCTGGTGTTTAAAAGGGACAAAGAGGTCTTTCTCCAACCCCCAGTCAAAAAAAGCTCCGATTTTATTGGCGTCAATGCACTTAAGAAGTTTTATTTCCCCAACTTGAGCAAAAGGCTGCTCGGTGGTAGCGACGATTCGATCTTCAGAGTCCAAATAGATAAAAACCTTTATTTTGTCGCCGATTTCCAAATCATCTGCCACATACTTGCGTGGAAGCAAAATTTTAGTTGCCGCCTCGCTATGTTCAGCCAAATAGACACCGAAGTCAACTTTTTTGACGACTTCAAGTTCATTAAATCTGCCGATTTTTATCATATTAAACCAACTCTCCGACCGCAGTAACTGCATTTGCTTGAGTAATTTTAACTTTGACAATATCTCCGACTTTAGTCTCGGCATTCGGAACGAAATTCACCACCCACGAAGTATCAGTTTTGCCGAAAAATCTATCTTTATTGGTTTTAGTTACGCCCTCAACCAACAATTCTTGCGTAGTTCCGAGTAGTTTTTTAATATCGGATTCCACCTGTTTCCGCAAAACTTGAAGCAAAATCTGATTGCGTTCTTCTTTAATTTCCTGCGAAATTTGGTCATCCATTGCGGCGGCTTTAGTTCCCTTTCTCGGCGAATACTTAAAAATATAAGCATTGTCGTACCCGACTTCCTCCATCAAAGTTTTGGTCATCATGAAATCCTCTTCCGTCTCTCCGGGGAAACCGACAATAATATCCGTTGAGAAAGTAATATCGGGCATTAAAGCACGCATTTTTGCGACTTTTTCGAGATACATCTCTCTGGTGTATTGTCTATTCATCAACTTCAAAATCCGATTTGAACCTGACTGCATGGGCAAATGAATATTGTGACAAATTTTCTTGCAGTCCGCCATAGTTTGAATGAGTTTATCATTGAAGTAACTTACATAAGGCGAGGTAAAGCGAATCCGCTCCAACCCCTCAATTTTATTTAATTCCACCAATAAATCTGCAAAAGGCGAAATCCCCTCTTCGGGGGGATTGACATTTCCGCCAAGCCCGAAAGCCGCCACATTCTGCCCCAGAAGCGTAATCTCTTTAGTTCCGGAAGCAACTAATTCTCGAGCCTCTGCCACGACATCCTCAATCGTTCTGCTGATCTCTCTCCCCCGCACATAAGGCACAATGCAGTAGGAGCAGAAGCGGTTACACCCTCTGGTAATGGCAATAAAACTCGAATAATTGCTGAAATTACTTGTATCGCCGTCATTGTAATGCACCCCCATTTGAGTTAGGACATCATTACATTCAGCGGTTAAAAGCATCTGTTTACGCTCCTCGACCAACGAATTAACCGTATCAAGAAGTTTATGCAGCTGCCCCGTACCTAAAACAAAATCCAAATGCGGCAAACGCTCAAAAAGTTCATCACCTTTTGACTGTGCCATACAGCCTAAAATACCGATAATCAGGTGCGGCTTATCTTTTTTAAGTTTCCGCATAAATCCGACTTTGCCGATTGCCTTATTTTCGGCGGCCTCCCGCACACTGCAAGTATTAAAAAGTAGAATATCAGCCTTACTCTCGTGGTCAACTATCTCATAGTTCGCATTTTTCAGCATACCTGCGATTGCCTCTGAATCACGAATATTCATCTGGCAACCATAAGTTTTGATAAAAACCTTCATTATTTATGTGTCCCTTCCGTTCAAAAAAATAGGTTAAAAACTTTTTAAGCAAATTATCGATTAATAGTTTTACGAGCAAAAATGTCCTTGATATTTGTTCCCAATTCGATAAAAAATTCACCTTTACACGATTCAAATTTGAAACTATCCGCATTGAAGTAAGAGAAATCTCTTTCCGTCAAAGCAAGTTCAATAATCTTTTCTTCTCCTGCTTTCAGGTGAACTTTGACAAAGTTACGCAAAACTTTTTCCGGGCGAACCGGCAAATTATCCTTGCATCCGACATAGAGTTGAACCACACTTGCACCGTCACAGTCTGAAATATTTTTAACTCTGACTTTGCATGTTTCGCCATTGTCGGACATTTCAAGCAGTTCATGTTCAAATTCAGCATAGCTCAAGCCGTAGCCGAATGGGAAACGCACATCAATTTTTTCTCTTTCAGTATAGCGATAACCGATGAAAACTCCCTCGTCATAATGGACATACGGCACTTCCGCAGTTCGGTTACCGGGATAATTTCCATTGGCAATAGAGGGATAATCGGTCAACTTGCGGCACCAAGTAAATGGCAGCCTGCCATTAGGAGTTTTCGCTCCTGAAAGCATATCAACTACTGAATTTCCGCACTCCATGCCGGGGTAGAATACTTCCAAAATTGCCGGCACTTCATCGGCGAAGTCTTCAATATTTACCACTGAACCATTGATTAAAACAACCGCCATTTTCTTATTGACCTTGAGAATTTCTTTGATCAATCCGACTTGGTTGTCAGGCAATTCCAAATCAGGAATATCCACATCTTTGGCATCCCCCCAACCTAAACCCTCACGGTCATAAATGTGGTGAGTACCGCCGACATAGACAACTAAATCAGCATTTTTAGCAACTTCAACTGCATTATCAATTGCGGCATTATCACATTCAGTGTATCTCAAATTAACCTTTGCCAATGTCTTTGAGAGGCGTTTAATAATCAATTCAATCTCAATCGGCTCACCTGCAACTGCATCCATTTCGCAAATCGGAGTTTCAAAACCATATTTGCCATTAATAAATCTCTGCGGATCGGTATACTCTTTGCCATTAACGAAAAATCTGCTGAAAAATTGAATTGTACCAAATTGAATATGGACTTTGCCACTCTTTTTCGGAGTAATATATCCCTTGAAACGAGCAGCCTTTGCATCGGCAATTTCATCCGAAGTCATTACACCACCGGCATTGAGCACTCCGAATCTCAACTGCATAGTTTTTTCTTTACGAGTTAAAAACGGTTCTTTGCCATCTTCAAGATCCTGATAGGAGTTATAATATTCAGCAGTAAATCCGTCGCCCAAAAGTTCGGGGTCGATTGCTTTTTCCAAACTGAATTTCACACCGCTTGCGTACTTAACTTCGCAATTTTCTCCGAATTGCTTTTTGATTGCCTCCAGGACTGTAACTTCATACGCGGGGTGAACTGCTCCTGAACCTCCGCCAAGATCCAACGGTTTATCAAATTGGTGTTTATAGTCTGCCGAAGGTCCGATAACTGCGATTTTTTTGAGTTTTTTAAAGTCAACTGGCAAAAATTTGTCATCATTTTTGAGCAAAACTGCACCCTCGGCAGCACAATGACGGACAAAATCAATATTTTTTTTGCTGTTAACTTCATAGCCGCCGGTATCTTCATCTTTTTCAAAAGCCTTCATACGGTAAAGCAAACGCAAGTTATTAAGCACCGCATTGTCCAAAACTTCCATTGACAATTCGCCGCTTTCAACTTTAGCAAGCAAGTCCTCAAGCACTTTCTCTCTCGGTCTGCCGGGCATCTCCAAGTCCTGCCCCCCATTAAGAGCTTTCGCCCGATTCCAGGTACCGCCCCAGTCAGACATAATAACTCCGTCAAAATTAAATTCACCACGCAGGAATTTTTTCTGAGTTAATTCACACTCTGAAGCTTGCACCCCATTGATTTTATTGTAAGCACTCATAACCATCCATGGTTCGGATTCGCGGAGCATGGTTTCAAAATTTTCCAAGTACAAACTTCTGATAGTTGCTTCATCACAAATAGAATTTCCGGTAGTACGGCAAATCTCCTGATTATTTAATGCCAAGTGTTTAGGACACGCTCCGACATCTTTGCTCTGACACCCTCTGACATAGCCTGCCGCAATTTTCCCTGACACAATCGGGTCTTCGCCGTAGTATTCAAAAGTTCTTCCGTTCAAAGGCGTTCTGGTTAAGTTCATTCCCGGACCCAAACTGCCTCGAATACAGCAGGCACGAGCCTCTTCGCCGATAACTGCACCGTATTCTTCAGCCAATTTAGGATCGAAAGACGCCGCCAAACTCAATCCGCAGGGGAGAGCGACATTAAATTCGCCACTTTCACGACGAATACCTTGAGGCCCGTCAGCGACATAAACTTCACGGATTCCCTGACTCGGCAAATTACCGATTGATAATTCGCCTGACCCGACAGTGAGTTGAATTTTTTCCTCGGTAGTCATCCGACTCAAAACTTCACGAATAAACTTTTCCATAAAAACCTCTATGTCAATAATTTACAATATTTTTATTTAGTCTCTTCAACTTGTTTTTTTACTGCCAAAGCAGCCAAATTCACATCACGCAGTGAACAGGGGCCACCGACGCAACCGCCCTCACAAGCCATAACTTCGAGGAAGTTTCCGGGAAGTTTGCCATTTGCATACAAGGGAAGAAGTTTCATACTCTTTTTGTCCAAACCATTGATGAACTTTGCATTCGGTTTTTCGGTAGAATCCGCCATCGCCTTGTCCTGCAAAATCGCACTGGTTACACCGCAGCTGGTTGCGAAACCTCTTGCGTAACCGTCTGCTTCACGCAAAAGTGTAATTCCGTGAAGTTCTGACAAATTGATTTCCAAAGCGGCAAACAATGCCCCCAACTCCTCATAAGTCATTACATAGTCAGTATTTGCATCACTCTGTGCCTCTTTACGCTTTGCCACACATGGTCCGATAAATACTGTAACAGCTTCGGGACTGCGTTTTTTGACCATCTCTGCTGAATATCCCATCGGACTCTTGGTATGAGATACATATTTAAGCAACTGCGGCACATGGCGTTTAACCGCTTCGACATAAGCAGGACAGCAACTGGTTGTCATCAAGGGATCACCTGCCGCCATTTTTTCAAAAAATTCCGCAGTTTCGTTGCGGGTGGTTTTTTCAGCACCGAAAGCGACCTCCTCCATTTCAGAGAAGCCTACCAAACTCAAAGCCTCGGCAATCTGCTCCAAACGGTTCGGGAATTGACCGATAATTGAGGGAGCAACCATTGCCACGACCTCTTTACCGCTTTTGAGGGCTTTTAATATATCAATAATCTGCGAACGCTCCAAAACCGCACTGAATGGGCATGCTTTTAAGCATTTACCGCAAGAAATACACTTTTCAAAATCGATTTTCTCCTTGCCGGTCTCATCTTTTTTAATCGCACCGACGGGGCATGATTCCTCGCAGGGGATCGGCACACGGATAATCGCACTGTACGGACAAACTTTGGTACACTTACCGCAGTCAATACACTTTGATTTATCAATTTTTGCCTGACGGCCGACGACAGTGATTGCCCCTCTGGGACAGGTAAAAGTACATGGACGAGCGAAACAGCCGCGGCAAGCATTGGTTACAATGTATTGACTCTCCACGCAAGCCTGACAAGCAATATCAAGCACGCTCAAAATATTCGGAGACAACTCAGTACGTTTCTCGGCATCATCCAAATATTCAGCCAAAGATTTTGCTTCATCGACTTCTTCTTCAACTCCGCAACCGAGCATTGCCATCAAGCGGTATTTGGTTACGGCACGATCTTTGTAAACGCAGCAGCGGCTGGCAGCTTCCATAGTTTTCGGGCGAAGTTCGATTGGGATACGGTCAATATCTTTTCGAAGTGTTCCATCTAAATATCCGCGAATGACTCTGATTAATAATTCACGGCGAAATCTCTCTGCATTATTATTCACGATAAAAATTCCTATTATTTTACAAGTTTTTTAATTTCATTAATCACGCTGTCAATTGTAGCCTGAGAAACAATGATACTCTCATTAATACGCACAAAAGGAGCATCGCCGAAGTGTGAATTTTTGCACAATCCCAAACAGTTTGCTCCGGTAATTTCTACTTTGTCTTTTAATTCTTCGGGGAGAAACATCTCAATATCCTGCAAAGCAGATGCACCCAACACAAAACAGGTTGTTCCTACACAAATTTCAACTTTAATTTTTTCCATTTTTGTTTTCCTTTCAAAAATTTTCTATATATAAAAACTAATAATATTTAATCGTTACCAATTTGCGATATTTCTGCTCCAGAATATATTTGATTTTCTTCACAATATTTCGGCGAATCTCCAAATCCACCGGCAAATTGGGGTCTTGATGTGCCTCATTGACCTTTGTTCCCACAATTAAGTCAATCACATCGCTATTCATCAGCATATTAGTTAATTCGCTTGCAGCGAGCGGCAAGTCATACAATTTCCCTGCCTCCAAAGCCCTGCAAACTTCAGTCAAGGTCAAAATTCCCTCCGTAATCAGATCCACTCCATCCATCTGTGACGGCGGCGGCAAATTACCTGAAATACGAATAAGTTTCAAATTTGTCGTAATTTTCCGATTTAATTCACGGGAAATGATATTGGCAGTTGTACCTCCGCAAAGGACAGTTTTTCCCTCATAGGAAAGCACCCTTTTAGCAAAAATTTTATCATTTTCCTCATTGAATGGCGGACCTGTAAGTAATTGCAACTTTCTGGGTTTGCGGAAATAAATTACCATACAGCTGGTATCATCCAAATATTTATATTCCGGATTTTTGCTTCTGGCTTCGACAGTTATTTTGCGAGCCAATTCTCTGGCGGAAACCGACGGTTCTTTAGCGATTACATCCTGAATAAACTTCAATGCTCCGTCACGACGCCAACCGAATTTATTTTCGGGGGAGCCGAGACCTGCTTGCGAAACTCCGTCAGAGAAGCAAATAATTCTATCCCCTGCAATCGCCTTGAACTCCGTTACTCCGAGTTTACGGTCAGGCCACTTCTCTGAAACCATAGTTTTTGCTTCCCATTGAACATCTTTACCGTTCCGCAAGTGAATAAATTTTGGGTTATCCATTTCAATAACGCGCACTTTTCCACCTGAAAGAATATCAAAAATAGAGAAAGTAGCATAACTGATTTTTCGCAATTCGCACACCGGCAAAGTATCCATAATAATCTCTGCCGAGGGCAAAACATCCATATTTTTGCGAATAAATTCGAGAGCCATGGTGGTAGTCATGCTTGCCAGCAAGCAAGCTTTGATACCGCTGCCCAAACCGTCAGAAAGCACTGCAATATGACGATTTTCGTCATCGAGACGCACGGTTTTGAAAGCATCACCGCACACGCTCTCTCCGGTTTTGATTGATTGAGAACACTCTATCTCAATAAATGTTTCATCACCATTCATAACTACACTCTATTTTATTCCTTGCCGTCATTACTGTAACCAGAAGCAACTTCACGCAGCAACACTTCAGTTTCCGCCATGTGTTCACCCAAGTAGTGAGCAATTTTCTGCACGGTAATCACATTTTTCTGAATAACTTCACGCGCTTTTTCAGAAATCTGTTCCCGGTGGAGTTCGCTCTTGGTAACATCCTGCAAAATTGCACCGACGATGCGATGCACTTCGATAGTAAAAATGCTGATATTCAAAATTTTGTCACCGCACACATAGTTATTTCTGACAATATCTTTTCCGCTGGAGAGTGCCGCCTCAAAAAGTTCCGTAAATTCGATAATATTGGTCAAATCCACCCCCGGCAAACCCGGAGTAACCTCATAAGCCAGTTTGGTACTTTCGTCAAAAAGTCCGGCGAAGTTCTCGTTGCACTCAATAATTTTCATATTCGCATCGGCAATAACCACACCTGCGGGGATGTAACGAATTAAAGCATTACTCTTTTTCTGGGCGGATTGCTTCAAGTAAGATACGCACATTGAACTCTCGGCTTTACCCTCAAGCAAGGCTTTAGCAAATGATCTGCAAGTGTAGTAACCGCAACCGCCGCAATTAAGTTCATCCTCGTGATGTTTTTTGCCGATTGAGAGCAGAATATTTTTAATATCCGCCTCGGTGATCTCATTTTCATTGATTTTGCGTTCAAAATAGCCCTCACGAATATCGAGTTCATAATCACGGTGGCGGCTGTTTTCATTAGCGTAATCCCGTGAAGTGCGAATAATATTTGCCAAGCTGTCACTCTCTTCGGGCATTACCGGTCCATTGATACAACCACCTGCACAGGCAAGACATTCGATAAAAATCTTTTTGTCCTTGCACTCCGCTGCGGAAGTATCACTGCCTAAAATTCTTCTGATATTCTCAAGGCCTGACACCGCCAAATATTGAACATCGTCATTATTTTTGCGAATTGTATCATTCATACCGCCCTCAAATGGGTAAACTCTTCCCTCCTCGGCGTTACCAAGCAGAAATTCAGCACCCTCTGCGGCCAAAAGAGTTGATAAATTAATATTTTCCTGCTTGAACCAATCCTCCAAATCCGCAAAAGTCAAGCTCAAATCCAATTCATTTTTGTGTGAATCCGCTTCATTTTTCTTGGCGGCACAGGGACCGAAAAAGATCACCCTGGTATTTTCGCCATACTTCTCACGAAGCAAATTCGCATGAGCCAACAAGGGAGATTTAACCGGCACGATACAGCGAGTATATTCAGTCAAATACTTATTTATAAACTCCACCGCACTCGGGCAGGCACTTGAAATGTAAACTCCGTTGCCTTTGCGGTCAATGTATTTAGCACATTCACTACTGACAATCTGTGCACCGTGAGCGGTTTCAGAAACCCCGTAAAATCCGAGTTTCTTGAGAGCGGTAATCATAGTTGCCGCATTGGTGTTTTTGAAGTAAGAGACGTATGACGGTGCCAAAGAGGCAATCACCAAATTATTTGAATCACTGAGTAAGAAACGTCCTCTGGATAAGTCAGGGCGAATTTTTTTAGCATGAACGGGACAAACCCGCACACATCGACCGCAACTTACACAAAGTTCGGGGATAATGCTTGCGCTGCCGTTTTCGACTTTAATCGCCTTGCACGGGCAGTGACGCACACACTTATAACAGTCCTGACATGAGGTTGCCACAGTATAGACGGGAAAATTATGATTCATTTCAGCACCACTGGGTTAAATTATTTAATCTCTGGGAAATTTTTGCGAAGCAGTTCCAACATCATACCGGGATCGACATTACCATAGGTTTTGCCGTTAATCGTCACATTCGGGCCGCCGGCACAAGCACCTTGACACAAGCAGCAGCCGAAATCCAAATCGATTCCGTCCTGCAAGTTATGTTCAGCCATAAAATCCTCAATAACCTGCAAATTTTTCTCATTACCTCTTGCGAAGCAAGAACTTCCAAGACAAATACAAATCTGAACTTTTCCCATATTTTATCCCTTTTTGCACTTCGATATTTTTTTATCTAATATATTCACATTTAATATACACCAAAAGTGCCATTTTTCAAATAAAAAAGAGAATTCTTTTACAAAAAAAAGAGAGATTCTGCAAAAATTGGATACATGAAGGCAAAAAATTAAAAATTAAGAATGCATCCTCCGTCGCCAAAAGCTATGGAGGACAGGGGAATTATGAATTACGGTAGGTGTCGTGCTAAAAAAATTAGCACGACTAATAAAATGCTGGATGCTTCGTCGCTTTCGCTCCTCTGCATGACGTTGGTGGAGTTTTGCGACGGCGGCAGAGATAAACCCATTTTGACGGTCGGGTCGGAAAATTTTAGATACGCTCGCTCCCAGGTCTCCCAGGCATCTTAGGCTTCCCATAATCATCGCAGCGACCACCGCAGTCACGACCTGCCAACGGCAAGGAAGAGGGGGAATACAAAGGGGGAGAGTAACTTGGAGCGATTTAGCGACAAGTGGCAATCTCCCCCGTTGTGTGGCAACTCGTGGCAAAAGATTTGAGGTGTCATTCCG